>NZ_JAPJPF010000069.1 GCF_030825805.1 Streptococcus sp. | reverse complement strand
ACGAAAGGAATCTAGAAAACATTATGATGAATATGCAAAATATGATGAAGCAAGCACAAAAGCTTCAGAAACAAATGGAACAAAGTCAGGCAGAATTGGCTGCTTCTCAATTTGTTGGCAAGTCTGCTCAGGACTTGGTTGTCGCTACCTTGACAGGTGATAAAAAGGTGGTATCCATCGAATTTAACCCGGCAGTCGTGGACCCAGAAGATACAGAAACTCTTTCTGATATGACTGTTCAAGCTATCAATGCGGCCATTGAAGAAATTGATGCAGCAACCAAGAAAAAATTGGGAGCTTTTGCTGGTAAATTACCATTCTAAGCATACAGAGAAAACCTCTATCAGATGATAGAGGTTTTTTTAGTCGTTAAAAAAATTGGAGAGGTCCAATCCACCAAAAGGAGAGGTAGAAAAGGATTCTTGTTCGGTTAGGAGTTGCCGGGCCCGGTCTGATTCGAGAAAGGCTTCATAAACAAGGGCAGTCATACGGGCATCTTCTAGACTATCATGCGATTTTCCAGCTACTCCTAAAAACTGAGCAACTGTATGGAGCTGCAAATTTTTGATCCCATGGAGGTCAGAAGGCCGGCGTTTAGAAGCTTCTTCAAAGACATCAACAGCATATTGGTCTGTGAACTCTAGCCCATTTTCCGCTAGGATAGGGAGGTCACTCTTGATGGCATTGTATCCAATGAGGGGACTATCTGCAACAAAATCTCGGAACTCCGCTAGGACCTGCTCGAGTGGGGGAGCTTGGAGGATTTTATCAGATGTAATCCCGGTGAGGCCATTAATAAAGCTCTTTAGTGGTTTATCCGTATAGGCATAGGAATCATAGTGGGCAACTTCTTGGCCATCTACAAAACGGACAGCAGAAACTTGGATAATGTGGTACTTTCCTTCAAATTGATTAAATTCTAAATCAAAGGAGACATAGTTGCTTAATTCTTTCAAGGGAACTCCTTCATCTAATGGATGTTTTTGGATTTTCTAATTGTTGAGGGGAGGGAAAGGCATAGAAAAAACTGACCGAAGTCAGTTTTTAGCGACCAAAGACGCGTCTCCAGAAGCCTTTACTCTCTTGTTCTTGAACCTTTTCATTGGCTTGATCTAATTCTAATTTCAATGTTTCACGGTCATTCATAGCCTGAAGGGTTAGCTGTTGCTGTTGGTCGAGCTGTTTGTCTTTTTCAGCGATCTGAACATCTTTGACACGCAACTGTTCGTCCTTTTTAGCTAATTGCTGATCTTTGGATTTTAGCTGGTCGTCTTTTGCTTTTAGTTGTTCGTAGAGACGGACGATTTCGGCATTTTTTTCATCTACCAAAATTTCCATCAATTCACGCTGTTTCACATCATCGCTGACTGGCTCGTCTTCAAAGATGGTCTTTTTGTAGATCTCTTCTAGTTTGATCAAGCCACTACGGGTTACGACGGTAACTCCCTTATCATTTTTTTCTGTATCTTCAGGATCTAGGGCCTTGACACGGTTATTGACCGCTTGGCGACTAACTCCTAGAATTTCAGCAATTTCGCTGACTGTTTTTTCGATAGCCATAATATCCTCTAAACTCTTTTTCTATGAAATACTCTCTTAGATATTATCATAAGTAGGCAAGGCTGTCAAATCAAGCAAGGGAAGGGACGACAAGGAAAAAGCATGAAATTCCTTAATCCATCTCAGGAAGGGTTAAGCTGGAGTTGGCCAGATCAATGGTGAGTTGGTAGTCCGTTTGGTCGCGGACGGTGATCTCAAAATCAGTTGTATAAAGGACGAGACGAAGAGTAGTGCCTTTCTCCAGTTTGTAGATGGTTGGTTGGAGTTCAAAGTCGAGTTCCATCCATTCCCCTGGCGTCACGGCCTCAACCTCTAAGAGGTCATGACGGTTTTGAAGGTTGAGATACCCCTTTGTAATTACTCGTTGGCCGGCTTCCTTAAATGGCAACTCGGTCAAATTGTCTAGCATATGGTAGCGACCGTTATCAAGGGTGCGGACGGATAGGACAGCTGGATAGGGTTGGAGGTATTTCTTGCTTCCTAGCTCCATGAGTTGGGCTGAAAGCAGGCCTTTGTTTGTGCTAGATTGGAGTCGCAGGTGAAGGCGAGCTTTTCCGTTGAGGTGCAGGTCTTCTTCGATCGGAAGATCAATGGTCACTTGTTGGGCCTTATCTTGGTAGAGGTCGGTTAAGAAGGTCGGATAGGCCTTGCCATAGCGCTCATAGTCTTCTGTCGCATAGCGGTTTTGGATGACTTTCTCACCATCTCCGAGTGGGAAGGCCCGCTGTGCTGTTTGATTGCCAAAGTCTTCCAATGAGGTCCAACTTTGCTCTCCTGTATTGTCCTGCCAGATGACGGTTGGCAATTCATAACTTGAATCATAGCCCAGTAATTTTTTAGAGAGGAGGGCATTCATACTCTCACGGAAGTCAATGGACTGCCAGTTGTTGAGATAGACATGGGCTCCATTGTGGTAGAAGAGGTGTTTCTTGATGTTGGCTGGAAGGGCTTGGAACATTTGGTAAACATGGAGGGGCTTCACGTTCCAGTCTTGGGAACCATGAGTGAAGACGACCTCTGCCTTGACTTTGTCTGCCTGAAGGAGATAGTTGCGGTCGTGCCAGAATTGGTTGTAGTCACCTGTTTTGCGATCCAATTGCTTCTTAACCTCTTCCAAATCAGCGACATGGGCTGCATGGTGGCGGAGATAGTCTCCAGCCCGAAGGGCACGTGAATAGGTCAATTCAGCGAGTGAATCAAAATCCTCTCCAGGATAGCCACCAGGACTCGTCACGAGTCCGTTTTCGCGATAGTAGTTGTACCAAGAAGAGATACCGGCTTCTGCGATGATAACTTCTAGGCCATCGACACCGGTGGTAGCCAGTCCATTGGACATGGTCCCTAGGTAGGACAAGCCTGTCGTAGCAACCTTGCCATTAGACCAATCAGCCTTGATTTGGCGTTGGCGACTGTGGTCTGTGAAGGCACGACAGCGTCCGTTGAGCCAGTCGATGACATTTTTATAGGCCTCGATTTGGCGATAATCCCCGTTGGTCATCAAGCCTTGGGAATCCTTGGTTCCAAGACCAGAGACGTAGAGATTGGCAAAGCCACGAGCGAGTAGGTAGTCATTGAGGGTATAACTGGAGTTGATATGAGTGAGGGTTTCTTCAGCCTCAGAGACTAGTTGAGCTGAACCGACAGGATCCACCAATTCTAATTGAGGTTCTTCTACTTGGATGGTATGAGGTTCTTTGACCTCGAGGTCCACATTCATATTATAGAGCGCCTTGTCGCTAGCCTTGTCATTGGTTCCTTGGTGATAAGGGCTAGCAGTCATGACGGCTGGAATTTTTCCTTCATAGCGTGGGCGAATAATATTGACCTTGACCAAATCTGGAAGACCATCCTGATCGCTATCAATTCGACTTTCTACATAGACCACCTCACGGATCACATCATGGCAGTTAAAGGTAGCTAGACTTTTTCCGTTGAAAAAGTGGTAGCGATTGTCTTCAGGAATCAAGCCATCGCTGACCAACTGCTCAATTAGTAAATTCCCTTTGACTGTTCGAGTATTGAGGAGGTGGTAGAGGTTTTCTACCAAGTTTCCATACTCAATCGGAAATTGGACTTCTTTCAAGA
>NZ_JAPJPF010000003.1 GCF_030825805.1 Streptococcus sp. | reverse complement strand
TCCAATCGTTTTTTCAGTTCCTTACCCAAGTAGTCCAAATCCGCTAAAACAGGAGAATAGGGGATAGCATCCAGCAACTCTTCTCCCACCTGTTTCGGTGGCTTTTTAAAATACTATACATTAAAATACTCTTGTTTAATTTTTGTAAGCAGATTGTTAGCAACCGAAGTTACACCAACATGCATCAGTTCAGGATCAGAATAATCTAGATTACGAGCATAGCCTTCTGCAACAGTCTGAGCAATACGCTTATCCAATTTATAATTAGAGGCTTTTAATAGTGCTTGAAATAATTCTGAACTATATAGTTTAATATTATTTTCCAATGATACTACTGCCATTTTTGTAACTCCTCTCCTGTTTTTGATTGATAAACCTTCTCTATTTTCATTATATCACAAAAAGATTGGTTGTGGATGGATAATTGTTTAAAAGAATATGGTTTTCTAAACTCAGCAAGCATTTCTTCTTTTGTAATTTCATTCTGACGAAAACGAGCTAAAGCTTGGGTTGGATTGTCATCAGTCTGAACACCATAGATAAAATCAAAATGGTGTTGTAATTCATCTGGATTTTCCCGATTTTGAACGACAAATTCAGCAAAATCTAAATCTGACTCTGACTTTTTATGTTTTGCAAAATAGTGACAATGATAGTCAGAGTTCTTAAAAATTTCTATAAAATTTGAAATACGAAATTCTACTATAATTCCTACTTCTTCTTCTTCTGAGTCAAAAATATTATTATTAGAGGTGCTTCGATTTAATACTTCAACTTGCTTGTTAATAAATTTTCTAGCTTGTTCAAAGTCAGGTGTGATATAGAAACCAGGTCCAAAGTCTAGCTCACTTCCTAAATTAAATTTAACATCGATTCCTTTTTTTAAGGATTCTAAATGTCTCAATAATGTAGCATGAAACCACTGCGTCTGACCTAGTTGCTTTTCCTGCTTGGTAGTCAACTCCAAAATATTTACTTCCTTCTCTAGTCTATACTAAAAGTATAACACAAGAATTTATTCCAGTAAAAGAAAATTTTATAAAACTATTCACTTTCTTCCGTCTTTCCTAAATCTCTCTAAATTCTTCTCCAATTGTTCCTTATGAAGTTGATTCTTAGCTTCCTTTAATGTGTCGTCCAAAGTTTCTTCTCTGTCAGTTAATTCTGTTTTTATTTGTTGTGATTCTTGATTTGGAGTGAAAATGATATCTAGCAGTCGGTCTATTTTTTCAAGATCTTGGACAGACATATCAGATAGTCTATGAATTAGCTTCTTAAATACATCACTATTGTCGTGATTTTTCTTAAAAAATGTTGTAAACATCTATAACCTCTCAAAAAAAAAGCAGCCTATCAGGACTGCTTAGTCTAATTCGGAAATCGCATCATAAATGGACTGCAATTTCTTATTGTCTTTATTCTTAGTGTCAATCAAAGTATGTAGTTCTTCAATTTTCTTTTGACTGCTTTGAATATCACTATTGTTATCCGCAATAAGCCTTTTAAGATGTTGCTGATAACTTGTAGTGATATCTGTCTCTTTTCCTGTTATAACCTCTGTAACTTTGGGTTTAGAACTAGAATTTGATTCCGTCACAGGTGCTTGTTTGCGCTTTTGAAAAGCTGCTTCATAATTTACATCATTACCTCCTTGATGATTTCCAAATAAGGCCGCAATTTTATCTGGATCTTCTTGATTTTCTGATTTACTTTCTAATGGTTGATTAAAATTCCAATCTTTTGTCATTCACTCATTTCATCCTTTCTAAATTCAGAATTATCGAATTGTCTTTCTTTACCAAAGGCATGGTCAAGAGCTTCTTCAAAACTCATGTGACTAGTGCTTTGACGCCTTTTGAACGTCGCAAACATCGCTGTCTCCAGTTGCTCTTTGTAAGCAGCTAGTTTTTCTGTCTCTCTTGCTACCTTACTTTCTTGCCTAGTGACCTTTTCTTCTAAGCGTTCAATAATGGTCATATACTATCCTCCTTCATTCTAATATTAGCTAAAACACCTTGATTTTGTTATCACAATTCTAAACATTGAGAGATTAGTCTTACTGGTTGATTCCTCAGGGTCTCTTTTGCATTCTCGATCATCAATTGTAAATCTGATTTCTTTTCTCGAAGAATATCGTTCCAGTCTCTTTTTTCTTTCCCATATTCATTATCAGGTAAATCCAGTAAAACAGGAAATCCTGATTGAGATAACTTATCAGAAAAATCTTTACCTGCTTCATCACAATCTACCGCAAGTGTTAATAAATCGGGATGATTATCAAAATAAGTAGTTGTATCACGAATTGTATTCATCAAAGGCAATAACTTTGAAGGTATTACTGTATCTAAGAATTCCAACTTCTGATTTTCTTCAGCTATTAGTCGTAAAGTTTGATAAGCGACAACAGACCTTTTTAATCCCTCCATAGATACCAAACGAACATCAGTTAGACTTTGTTGATGAAGTTCGTAATAGCTCATCAAGTCAATGAACGATTCACAAAAGACCAGTCTATTTGGTTTACCAATGTCAAAGGAGATTCCAACATGTCCATGGCTTCCTTTTAGAATTGTTTTTAACCTCTCTCTTGGGATAGAATGATTCTTATAAATCCCTTGTAGGCTCGCTGCCTGCAGTTTGTGACGATGATCAAAGCTTTTAAAAACAATAACAGGTTCAACTGTTTCATTTGTTTTCCAACTAGCTTGTACTATCAAACCTTGTTGAATCATCTTTTGTATGATTTCTTCTGAGATTCCTCTACATTCTGTTAAGTAATATCTGGCAAGACTACAGTTAGAATCTTCTATTCTCTTTAAAGGATAATAAAATGGTCTCTCTCTTTTTTCTTGAACAGCTTCTTTTTGAAAAGGTTCTTCAGAAAGAAATGCTAGAGCTTCTTTAAAGGAAATCCCCTTAACAAGTCGAACAAAACCAATGACATCACCTTGAATATCTCTTGAAAACCATTTAAAAGTATTGGTATTCGAAAAAATCCGGAATGAATCGTGTTCAGGATGTTCATAGACACTGCCAGAAACTTGTTTAAAGGAGATACCTAAACGACTTGCTACATCAAGAATTGAAATTTTCTTACATTCTTCTATTTCCATGCAATATCATCATTTTGTCGTAGTATTTGGCAGTGATGGTATTGATGATGATTCTTCTAAAGTTTTAGGAGTTGCCTTATCTAAATCATCCAACCCAGATTTCCAAACCTGCACTTGATTGACCAATAACTTACCCGGCAGTTTAGAATAGGACAATTTAACAGTTCTGGTTTCTGTCTGATTGGTCTTTGATTGGTTGGCATCCTTTAAATCGGATACATAGGTTACATTATAAGAGACCATAGCAATAGCTTGATTCGTAGTCTGATTGACAAAGATATCAGCTTTTTCAAAATGATAATCCAAAATATAGTCCTTATAAACTTGGTTCATGGCATCGTTTTGACTTGTCAATTCTTGAGAATAAGCCGATTCAGTCATATAAGGTTGAATGCGTGTATTATTTTCTCCGAGCTTTTCTTTCGTATAGTACTGTGTCAAAAATTCTTTTACAGTATCCGATGACAAAATGCTGGCTTTATCTTCTGCTTGTTTATCTTCCATAAGTTTAGCTGCAGCCAATTCAATTTCTTTGCGACTTTGTTTAGCAGTAGAATGTTGACCAGCAGTATATCCCATCATGAGAATAAAGCTAGTTGCAGCCACTGCTCCAACACTAATTAAGGCTTTAGTTTTGACTTTATTTAACATCTTAGACCTTCTTTCTATAAAAACTAGGTCAAGAATATCAAAAAGAACTTGTAAGTTTTATCACAATAAAAAGACTCCGAAGAGTCTTCGCATTACTTATGCAATTCTTTATTACTCAATGTATGAAAAATCCCCCACAGAAGAATATTTACAATGATAAACAGCAATATTTCCACTAAATTAAAGTCTATCAAATTCCGTGACCGCATTGCCACCATAGCTTGGGAATAGGGATAGATTAAAGATAATTTATCAGATACAAAAATCATCATAAATCCTACGAAAGTACCAATAGAACCAATTCCCACAGATTTACTAAAAACACGAGTTTTAGCTGTCACAAAAAACTGCACTGCCATCATACTAATTGTTCCAAAAATCCCCAATAAATCCCACTTAAGGTAGGTGAACAAATTAGAAATTTCTAAATGAATTAGGTGAGCACTGACATAAAAAATACCAAACAAGAACAACTGTAAAACAGCAATAAACAAGATAATTACTATTTCTTTTGCCAACAATAATTTCCCAAGACTGACATTATTAGCTCTGAGAAATTCAATATTTTTCCTATCAAACTCTTTTCCTAACATCATGGCTACATAAATGCTGACTAAAATCGGAAAGAAAAGCTGGCTATAATAGAAGGTCAATTGTCCCCATAAAACAGGCACTTTTTCACTTTCTGCAACCATAGAATAAGCTGCACCTAAGTAAATCCCAAGACCAATCAGGCTACAAAAAGCTAAGAAGAAAATACCAATCATCAACATGGAAAATTTTTGGGTTTTCCGCCATTCTACTGATAGATAAGACATCATAGCTTGCCTCCTTTCTTTTCAACTAGATAGAGAGATAAGAAGAGATAGATTAGGGCTATTGGCAAATATGTAAAGAGTTTAAATCCTAGATTTGTCGCAAAAACATAACTCACTTGACTGGCGACTTTCTGGTAATCCACCAGAGACAGATATGCTATACCACCAAATGGGAAAATCAGCTGTAGAAAAGCTGTTGCATGACCAAATCCAACTCCAAGAAATCCTCCGAAAATCCCTAATGCCATTATCAATGCCTGCTTTTTCAGTAAAAACTGCAAAGTCAAAAACAGACAGGTTAAGACAAAAGATGCTAGCAAGAAAATGACGATTTGCCAGAGGATTAGGCTAACAGGCATTTCTAGACCAGATAAGATTGCAATCAACTGGACTACTACTCCCTCCAAAATAGCGAGAAAGGTCAAAACGAACATAGTCAGGCCAAGCTTACTCAGAAAGATATGCCGTACATTTTCACCATTTGCCAAAAGCAGTTTGAAAGTGTTGCCCTCCTTCTCGTTCTTGACAATCCGGGATACAAAGAGAGCAATCACGATAGGGAGAATCAAGCCATTTACTTCTTTTATCATATAGAAAATTAGGTTAATCTGGTGCATGTCTGGATTACTTAGGTAACGTGTAGCGGCTGCAATTGCCCAAGCAAATCCGACTCCCATAACTAGTATGATAATGAAGAAGGATTTGGTTCGTTTTGCCTTGAGCAATTCAATAGACAAATTATTCAACATAAGACTCACTCCTTGGTTAAGTTGAGGAAGATAGATTCCAAGGTTTCTTGTTCTTGCTTCACTTCATAAATTGGAACTTCCTCGACTATTAAATCTCGTAACAAACTAGAAATCTGCTGGTCGGCAAGGTTAGTCAGCTTGAGTTTATCCTCATGTATTTCTAACATCTTGCACGGATAACCAAATAACACTTGGCTAATGGCTTCACGTCGACCTCTAAAATCCCCACGCACTTCCAGCCATTTATTGGACTGAATTTTACGAATTTCTCCCTCGTAAACGAGTTGACCATGATTGATAATCCCTACACGGTCAGCGATATGCTCTACTTCAGAAAGGATATGGGTAGAGATGAAGACAGTAATGCCCTGTTCTTTTGCCAACTTGATAATCAGTTCCCGAATTTCATGAATCCCTGCTGGGTCTAGCCCGTTAGTTGGTTCATCCAGTATCAACAAACTCGGTTTCTTGACTAAGGCAAAGGCTAAAGCCAAGCGCTGTTTCATACCCAGAGAATAATCTTTAACCAATTTTTTCTTGTTTTTAGGTTGATCTAACCCTACAATTTTCAAGGTTTCCTGAATATTTTTCTTATCAAATCCAAGGATTTTTTGAAAGACCAAGAGATTTTCATAGCCTGTCAAATTAGGATAATAAGACGGTTCTTCAATCATAGAGCCAATCTGATTAAGATACTGCTTGTCCGTACCTATAGATTGACCGAACACTTCAATCTCCCCAGCTGTACGAGAAATCAAAGACAAAATCATCTTCATGGTTGTTGTTTTCCCAGCTCCATTTGGACCTAGAAAACCATAAATCTCACCTTGTTGAACTGATAAGGAACTAAGGTTAACTACCTGAGTGTCCTTAAATACCTTTTGTAAGTTTTTTATCTGTAAAACATTACTAATCATTATGAACTTCCTCCTCAACGAGATTCATTTGTTGTTTAGCCATTTGGAAATACCTCACTGATTAAAATTTATTTGAGAAGTATCTCTATATAGGTTATGTCTTTATTATAGACATGCTAGATTAATTTTAAACTAAGCTAACCTTAATTTTACATTAAGATTAAAGTATCTTGCTTTTTTCACTCTTTTAAATGGTATAATATAGATAAGCGAGGTAAGATTATGAATTTCGAACAACAGCTCCTGAATAAGCACATCCTTATCATTGATGATGATAAAATTTTAAACTCTTCCATAAGAGATATTCTCACTGCCCACGGATTTTCCAATCTAACATCAGCCTATGATATAGAATCTAGTTTGGACATGATTGAAAAAGATCAGTTCGACCTTTTCCTTTTGGACATTATGCTCCCCGATGGTGATGGCTACACATTAGCAAAACATATCCGAAAAAAAGGCGATACACCTATCCTCTTCCTGACTGCCAAAAATAATCCCGAAGATGAGGTAGCTGGTTTCAATGCTGGTGGTGATGATTATGTCATGAAACCCTTCATTCCAAAAAATCTTATCTATCGTATTATGGCTCTGCTCCGGAGAAGCTATAAATCAGAACAGGAAGCAATACAGATTGGACAGACTTTGGTGAGTTTTCGGAATGCAACAGTACAAAAAAATGGAGCAGAAATTTCTATTACGCCAATTGAAATTCAGATTTTGAAAAAACTTTACGATAATAAAAATTACATCGTTTCAACCGAATCTCTCTGTGATACGATTTGGGGAGTGGATAGCTTTGGTTATGAAAACTCTTTGACTGTACATATTCGGAAAATTCGAGAAAAAATAGAAGAAAATCCTTCAAAACCTCAATATTTAAAGACAGCTAAAGGGCTAGGGTATAAATTGTTATCATGATTATGAATCAAACCAAAATTTTAAGGTATTCACTAAAGAAATTTATCTTTTCTTCCATCATTATCTTTATTACCAATATTATTCTAATTGCCAGTTTTGTTTTCTACATTAGTAAAAAGCAAACTGCTACTGAGACTGTGAAAATAATTTCTGAACACATTACCATTACAAATAATAACGTCCACATACCTGAAAATGATATTTCTAGTCTAAAAGAACAAAAGTTATGGCTCATGGTATTGGATAAGCAGACTGGAAAACAAGTGTACGAACAGTATAAACCTACAGAAGTTCCTTCGCAATTTGACTACGGGGACATTTTACAGTTTTCTCGCTATTATCTTTCAGATTATCCTGTTTTTAGTCAGATAAAAGGTGGATACATCATTGTTGTTGGTTTTCCAAAAGATAAAATTGCTCGTTATAGTTTTAATTACTTAGATATAGATAGTCTCCGCCTGTTTCCACTAATAGCATTTGGAGTATTGCTTTTCAACTGCCTTTATTTCGCTTTTCTTTACTACTATGGCGTGACGCATATCAATCGTAAAATTGTGCCTCTTGTAACTGCTATTCAGAATCTCCCATATGGTTTAAAAAATCCAATAAATTCTATATCAGAACTAGAATATCTTACAACTGCAATAAATCAAACCGATACTCTACTCAAAGAGAATGAAGTCTTTAAAGAGCAATGGATTTCAGGTATTGCACACGATATCAAAACACCTCTTTCTGTCATCGTTTCTAACGCATCCTTGTTAAATGATTCTGAACTAGATACACAGTCTAAAAAACATATTCGCCCAATATTGACGGAATCCTATTACATCCAAAATATTTTAAATGACTTAAATATAGTAGCTCGCCTTTCATCCGGTCATCTTCAATTAAATCAGACTGAAACAAAAATTATCCCCTTCTTCAAAGACATTCTCATCCATATTTTAAATCAAGAAATTTGGAATGAATTTGAATTTGAATTTGATTATGATTATTCACTTGTTAATCAATCTATCATGATTGAGCCGTTTTTAATCACAAGAGTTATCCATAATATCATCTACAACTCTGTTTTACATAACGAAAAGGGTTGCACAATAAGAATCCACTTATTCAAAAAAGATGCAAATGTAATTGTGGAAGTCAAAGATAATGGACAGGGAGCTTCACCAGAAAAAATTGTTGAACTTAATGAATTATCTTTTAAAAACATTGATATTTCTAAAATTAGAACGACTGGAATTGGGCTAAAAATTTCAAAACAAATTGTTGATTTGCATCAGGGCTCTATTTCATTTGCTAGTGTCCAAAATGAATTCTTTGAAAGTATCATTTCACTTCCGATTTTCAACATTACCAATTAGGCAAAAAATGGAGAAGAACCCTCAGAGTTTTCTCCATTTTTTTCATCTTATCTTCCACTTATATCCTGTCCAGCATGCTAAAGCAAGTAAAACTAAATTAAAGATGATAAAGAAAGTCGTAAAACCAAATAATCCATTTTGAGCTAAATCTGCCGTGTAAAGTTCAGTCTCAGTAAAGAACAGATAAATTCCATAGACCTCCACGAAAATAAGAAAACTAACAAAACCAATCAGGAAAAGTCCACTGGCAATTAGAAAGAGTCTCCATAAAAGAATGAGAATTCCTCCTACTGCTAAAAAAATTACTGGGACAAGGAGTAAATCATTCATGACTTTCTCCTTTCTAGTCAATCAATTGACGATAATGGGTGACAAGAGAGGAATCAAACTCTTCTAATTTTTGAACTAAGTCCAAATACTCCTCTTTCTCATAATCTTCAAAGTCCACGCCTCGATGATTCTGAAGAGCGATTTCCAATTGACTAGTGAGTTCCCGTATAGAAAAGCTGTAATCCCCCGTCACTTCCTCATAATGTTCCTTTATTTCCTTATAAGCTTGATACTCTTCAGGGGTTTGAAATCCCTGTACCAAGGCCTCTTCTAATTGATAATAGGTATCTTCCATCATAATCGTTACCTCGTTTCTTTCTGTCTATATTCTACCGCGCTTTTCTTTTCTTGTCCGCTATTTGTATCTATTTTTTAATCTAATTCAAAAGAAAGTTGTTCCTGCTTTTCTTTTCCTTTTTCGTGGAATTGTCTTAAGGCTTGATCAATAATATCTAGATCCGTTTCTGTTTCAATCAATGGCGCGAGTACATCGTATTCGGCCTTTTTAATTTGATAATCATCTTCCTTTGGAAAATTTTTCTCAATTTCTACCTTAGCAGTAGTCCATTTATCCTTTAATTCATCTAATAAGTTCTGAGTTTTTACCTGGTCCTCTTTAATGTGATCAATCGTATGCTGAAGCCTTTGAATCGTTCCCAAAGGAGAATACAAATCTAAACTGACAGAATACTGATTTTCTCCTACAAGCTTAACGGAGAAGGTTTCAGGAAGAGGTTGATTTGTTGGAAGACTAAGCATTTTAATGTCAAATCCTCGATAGCTTGCTAGGGTACGAAACTCTTTACTGTCAGCTTGATTATGACGGATAAGACGGTGTAAGGATTCACCTGCTTCAGATCGTTGATCAAAAGCTTGCTTACCTACCGTCATAGAAAATGTCTGGTCTTTAGACATTTCAGACTGTTGAATGTCGCCTTCATACTTGCTTAATCGTTTCTCAAGAATAGGCATATTTTCTTCACAGTAAGAGATTGTATGACGATAGTGGTCCTTGCTGCGTTGAAAGGCGCGTCTTTGATTTTCTAATAGAGTTAGATCATTCTCTAGTTCCATCTTATATTTTAGATAAGGATTACCTGTTGCTAGCGCCTTAAAATCAGAAGCCGTCATAGTCTGCTCATCGATATCTTCTGCAGCACGAATCGGCTCCTTAGAAGTCATAATCTGCTTAATATAACGAAGTTTGTTCTCCTGAGTTGCCCAAAGATAATTATCAAACGAACCTTTGGTAATATAGTGGTAAATATCCACTTCCTTGTTTTCATTTCCCTGTCGGATAATCCGTCCATTGCGTTGCTGAATGTCACTTGGTCTCCACGGTACATCCAGGTGATGAACTGCTTTCATCTTACTCTGAACATTTAAACCTGTTCCTCCTTTTTCAGTTGAGGCAAGGAGAATCCGCACTTCTCCTGCATTAACCTTTCGAGATAAACTATTCTTCTTTTCATCACTATTGGCATCATGTACAAAGGCAATTTCCTTACTAGGGATTCCTCTATCAACTAATAAAGCCTTTATTTCAGAATAGACATCAAAGCCATTATCCTTTTTCTTAGGTGTGCCAATATCTGAAAAAATCATCTGAGTAGCCTTATTTCCCATTCCTTCACGGTAAATTCTCTCAACATTATCCACTACCTGAAGCAGTTTATGATTGTCTGCTAGACTATAGCTAGAGTCCAACAAACGCATATCAATAGCTAGTTTCCGTGCCTCACCCGTTATCTTTAACATGTTATCCTGGCTAGGATCAACTGTTCCACATTTGACTGCATCTGAACGCATAACCAATTCTTCTAGATAGAGTTTCTGGTTTTCGGTTAACTCACTCTCAATAGGGATAATATGAGCTTCTGGAACAGGTAAGTCCAACATATCTTGTGTTTGAATGTCGGCTGTTTCTTTGTAGATTTTCATCAACTCAGGTAGATTGACAAATTTTTTAAATCGTTTCTTAGGTTGGTACTTATCCCCTGTAGGAGCTAATTCCATAGAGTTTTGAATTTCTCCAAAAGCACCTACCCAAGAGTCAAAATAATCAACTTGATAGCGTTTTAAGATATCTGGTTGAATATAGTTCATCATAGTGTAGAGCTCACTAATAGAATTAGAAACGGGTGTTCCTGTCGCAAAGACAATATTTTTAAAATCATGCTCTTCCTGAATCTGTCGAACCTTCATTTCCATATCCACATTCTTCTTAGACGTTGTATTGGTAATCCCTGCTACATTTCCAAGTCCAGTAATTGGACGAATATTTTTAAAGTGATGTGCTTCATCCACAAAGAGAAAATCAATTCCTAAGTTTTCAAAATCAATAAAACTATCACGAT
Source organism: Streptococcus sp. (assembly GCF_030825805.1). GTDB lineage: Bacteria > Bacillota > Bacilli > Lactobacillales > Streptococcaceae > Streptococcus. The sequence goes on along the minus strand of NZ_JAPJPF010000003.1, from coordinate 48,565 downwards.
TAAAGCGTTGGAGTTCTTCCAATTGTTTCTCTAGACCACTTATTGATTGTTCTGCTTCTTTAACGGTATACTTATTTTCAGAATTTGTTTTAATTTCTCGTAGTTCATTGAGTTTATCCTCTATATAATTCATCTGTCTTTCCTTACTGACAGGGATTTTTTCAAATTGAGAATCCCCAATGACAATGGCATCATAATCTCCTGTAATAATACGTGACACAAATTGTTTTCTTCTCGCCTTCACAAAATCTTTCTTAGTGGTCACAAAGACCTTTTTAGTAGGGAAAAATTTCATGATTTCTTGGCCAAACTGAGCAGACAAACTAGAGGGCACCACATACAAGGGCTTATGAACCATCCCCAACTCCTTTAATTTAAACCCAGCACCAAGCATGGTCAAGGTCTTTCCTGAACCTACCTCATGAGCTAATAAGGCTCTTTTTTCTTCTACAATTCTTTGAATGGCATTCTCTTGGTGAGGGCGAAGACTGATGTTTTGTGCCAAGCCATCAATGACTAGATGGCTACCGTCATACTCTCGACTAACCGTTCGATTATAAAGACGATTATAGCTTTCCTCAATGACCTGTTGGACTTCTGGATACCGTGAGACAAATTCTTGAAATAGCTCTTGTAAATGCTGTTCTTTTGCTCTTAGAACAGAGGTTTTTTCCAAATCTGTGATGGTCTTTTTCTTTTCTCCTTCCGTAACAGTCATAGTAATCGTCGGTTGGTTCGAATTAAGTAAATTCTCAAAAATCTTTCTTCCTGTATCATAACGTGACCCACTGACTCCAAGACTACTATCCTTGGCACTTGGATAGCGATAAGCAAATGATGTCCTTAAATGAACCTGGCCATCGACAGGATTCACTTCAATGACTTGTTCAACATCAGGCGAAGACAATTCAAATTCACGATTGGTAAAACATTCAAAGGCAAATTTACCATAAACGGATTGAGGAATCCAACGTGATCCTATTTTAAACTCAATATCTGCCAGATGAATCCGTGGAGGGCGAACAGATTCTAACAAATCTAAAGCATGGCTCCAATCATATTCTTGGTTGTTTTCCTCTACTAACAGTTGAACTACTTCTATCTTGTTGAGAATGTCTCCTGATAAAAACTGGTTCTTAGAAAGATATTTTCTTTCCCCTCTTAAATAGCTTTCTGGATCCATTAAAACCTGGTCTCCTAACTCATCCAAAATAGCAGCTTGGCTATGTTCAGGATAAATTGATACCATATAGTCTAAATCAACCCCTCTACCATCCGATAAACTGGAGTTTAAGGCATCTAAAGCCGTTGATACTCTTGTAATCACTCTCTCTGGCCTAACTAATGCTTTCTCAAAAGCTAAAGATTTTTTATATTTTACTTTCTGATCTTTAGAATCAATGTATTCATCTTCTAAACTTGCTAGTAAAGAATACTTATCGTCACTATCAAATAAGTTCCGATTGACTGAGGCATTCAAGTATCCAAATTGACTTACAAAGCGGTCATAGTTATGATTGAGTTTACTAAGTAACACCTGAAATTCTGTCCGACTATAATCTTGATGACGTTGAATTTCAATTAAGGATTGATAGGTCTCTCTCAAATCAACCATGCCCTTAATGCGACTAATATCCTTATCCGATAAGGGACTTTCATAAAAGACAGTTTTTTTGAACAGTCCCTTATATTTCCCTCTTTTACTCGCTTCTTCTGACTTGTAAACATCTAGTGCTTCCTCATCTGTCAAATGAAGTTGCACGAATCGGTCTATTTTATGTTCAGACAAAGAACTGTCCCAAGCTTTAAAATCTCCCTTCTCATCTACATAATAACTAATTTCGTCTACTTTTGAACTTTTCCGAATGCCATGCGTATCTCGGTAATAAATTTGATTTCCCTCATATCCAAAAGAATAGAGCGCTAAGTCCTCACGTATACGACTTGGGATCGAATTATCCACTTCTTCTTGGATAAAAACAGGTGCTTTCAAAGAATTGTCAATTTGTTTAGGTGCTTCCACATTCTCGAATGCTTTCATTATATCAGTAGATAGTGTTTCTGATACCCCCTTTACATTGAGGGTTCCTCCATTAAAATTGCGTACTTCATATTCACCCAAAACTTGTATATTGTATTTCCCATCAAAATAAGGATTGATCCAGACACGCTTATCCTCCTCAAAGGGAATAGAGCCACTAAAGACAAGTTCCTCCTCATTAAGATTCTTTGCTTGATCCTTTTGAAAGAAGAGGAGATCTGTGGTCACTCGAGTACCTGCAATCGTTTTAAAAGCCGTATCCGGCAAACGAACACCCCCTAAAAAATGAGTGTTGGTTTTAATCTCTTGTAAGACATTATCTGTCCGCTTATCCATTGTCCCAATAGATGAGATAATCGACACTTGTCCTCCGTCTCTTACTAAATCAAGTGAGTGTTTGACAAAGTAATCATGAATCATATAAGGTTTATCATAGTTTTTATCGGCAATGCGAAAATTTCCAAATGGAACATTCGTTAAGACTAAATCAAAACTATTATTTTGATAGGGAACTTCTTCAAATCCTCGCACTTCAATATGGACATTTGGATGGAGTTGTTTTGCGATTGCACCTGTCACACTGTCTAATTCAACTCCATAGAGTTCTGACCTCTCTCGTATACTTCTAGGCATAGCCGCAAAAAAATTTCCAGTCCCCATAGAAGGATCTAGAATCCTTCCTCCCTCAAAACCATCATCCAGTAACTTTTGCCAAATCTGGCGAATAATCATTGGGTCTGTATAATAGGCTGTGAGAGAACTTTGTTTCATGGTCGAGTATTCTGATTTACTTACTAAACTCTTAAGAGTTAAACGTTCTGTTTCATACTTTGGATTGAGTTCATCGAAAAATTCATTGGCAAGACCACCCCAGCCGACATACTTGGCTAGTAGCTCTTGTTCTTCTGGATTCGCTTGTTGTCCCTCTTTTTCTAATCTTTTAACAAGTTCAATTGCGGCGATATTTGTTTCAATTTTTTCTCTATTTGTCTTAGGATAAAAGTCCTCTAAGTCATCTGGAAAAACAAAATCTTGAACGGGGACATCCGTCTCTTCTATGCCTGAAATTAAAGGTTTTGTTTCCTTATCCTTTTCATTTTCTTCGTCCAGATAGGAAAACAAATCTATTTCCTGACTTTCACTTGATGAATCAATCTCAATCTCTGAATCTTCTTTTTCAAGTTCTACATGAGACAATACTTGTTCAATCTCTTTCAAACTGTTCAAGTATAAAATAGGGTTCTCTTCAAATAACTGGTTAGAATCATTGAATAGCTCTAGGCGAACTAAGTCATTTAAGTGTGCATTTTCAATCGAAACCAATTGAAATACTTGTCCTTTATAACTTACTTGTGAACCGATTGGATATTCCCTCAAAGCTTCTTCTACAATTTTATCTACTTTAGATAGGGAATGAACTTCCACATTTTCTTCTACCTGGTCAATATTATCTAAAGGTAAGACCGCTTCCGCTACTTGCTTAGACTTTTCTCTTATAGCCTTTACTTCATCAAAATGAGTAATAATTTTCAGCTTTTGTGTCAGTGGGAGTTGTGTGTAGTTTTCTTCATGATGGACAAGATCCGTAACGGTATCTAAAGTAGCCATCAATTCTGAACCCAAATAGGCTAGAACATCTCCCTCTTTTTCTTCAAAATGAATCTCAAGAACTTCTTTTGTTATTTCTTTGGAATCAACCATTAGAAGAAATTCCTCTATATCTCTACTAATACGATCAGATAGATTATTCGCAACCCTATAGACATTGACTAAATTGACATTCTGATTCTGATGACATACAAGCTCACTTAGTTGTTCTAGTTTTTCTTTTTCAGATTGGATGTGAAATCGAGTGGAAAGGTTATAGGTTGCGACTTCTAGAACCAAGTTTTTCTCCCAATTGCTTAATTGAGATAATTTATCTAGACCCGCTTGTCCAAAATTTCTTGTGTAACTTTCTAAATCTTGGTCATTATTTTCAGAACTGGCATCTAGGAAAGAAACAATATCTTGATGAAACGAATAGACATGAGGTATCTCTTCTATCTTGCCCTCTTCAGTCAAAAAACTCTCTACCAAGTCCTGCCATTTCTCATCAAAATGTTGCGCTTGATAACGAAGAAATAAGTCCATTTTCTCTCTATCTTTTGGAATTGTTCCACGAAACATAGCCAATAATTGTATTACTTCCATACTCGCTCCTTTCATCTATACGAAAATAGGAGAATCACATGATTCCCCTACAACTCTATCTCCATTTCAACCTCTTGAGGACTGATTTCTAAATCACTAGATAAAAGAGAAACGGCATCCGTTCTCATGTAGTAAGTATATAAGTCTTCTAGGTCTTGTTGGTTTTCAATCCCTGTTTCAATACTAATCAGAGCCTGTATAAATTCCTTGTAGTGACTCTCCATCATATCTGAAATCTTTTGTTTCATTTCCATAAATACTGAGGACGGTTCAGTGATACTTGTTTGGTCTATGTCTTGTAAATCCTTTTCTAAGGGATTGGTTCCTTCTTCTATTTCCACTAAATCTGAACGTCCATCACCATCAGAATCTGCGCTAAGGGGATTGGTTCCTAGCGCCAATTCTTGAGCATCAGTTAATCCATCTTGATCCGAATCACGTTGATAAATGGCTTCCATATACTTCCTTCTTTCCTAGTTAATCTTTTTTCACTCCAATCCTACCAAATATTCCTTGAAATAAGTATCACAACAAAAAAGAGAACGAGTCAAAACTACGTTCTCCTGAAAATGATAAAACATTACTATTAAAGTAAAAAAGATGACTTACAGAACCTGTAAGCCACCTAGTCAGTCGGTTTATTCTGGTGTCTGCCACCGCTTGGCCCTTACGTCCAAGATTGCTATCGGATTTCGTTCTGGTGTCCGCCACCGCTTGGCCCTTATGTCCAAGATTAATATCAGATTGACCATGAGCCGACCACTCATTTATAAACATATTTTATCTTTAAATAGCTACAATTTCAAGTCAAAATTCTTTGTTAAAGAAAATCTAGTAAATTTCCCATGAATGACTAATGTATTATTCATTAGTTGGGGTATTGATAAATCACTATGATTTAATACAATTCACAGTTATTAAAACTTCTGCTCCCTCGTCTCTATTTCTAAGCTCAACTCGGCCTTTGTGCAGTTTTGCAACTCTACATACAAAACTAAGTCCAATACCATAATGTTGCTCTTTAACCGATCTAGCTTTATCCATACGATAAAAGAGCTTCCCAAAATTAGTTAAAACTTCATCTGGAAATTCAGAGCCATTATTCCATATCCCTATTTTCAATTCCTTCCCCTCTTGCTCTACCCTAATTTTAATTTTAGGATTCTGTTTATCTGCATACTCCAAAGCATTTGTTAAAATATTTTGTATTGCACGAATCAGAAGAGATGGATTTATATAATAGCTTTCAGTTCCTTTCAAATTTTGTTCAAAAGAAAACTTCATCTGATTTTTTATCAAAAAAGAGACTTCTTTCTCTAATTCATTGATAAAATCTGAAGAAGAATACTCCGTCCAACCTGTCTCATCATCATAGTAAGTTTTAGAATAATGAATCAACTGATTAAAATAATCAAGCAAGCGTTGACTAGCATGAACTATATCCGCTAAACATTCTTTAGACTGCTCATCTTTAGTGGAAGTGTGCAAAAATTCTGCATTCCCTTTGATGATAGTTAGAGGTGTCTTTAAATCATGAGAAGCTGCTGAAACCTGAAACATCAAATCTTCTTTCTGTTGCTTCTCATCATCTAATAGCTGTCGAATACGATTTTGCATCACAATAATGCGATTACCAGTCTCCCAAAATTCCTTAATAGTCATTTTATCAATACTTTCGCTCTCCAGCCACATACTCTTTGTATAAATCGAGTTCATTTCATAACTCAATTTTCTCAATAGTTTTCCCATATGATAACTTATTAGAATGATCAATAAAACACAAAGATACACCCATGAGGATACATTGAAAAAGATTGATAAAACACCACTATTTTTTAGAGGCTTCCCATCCTCCCTTATTTGTATGGATACAGAAGCTAAGGGAATAAGATAAGCTAATAACAAACCAAGACCAAACTGCCAAATAATTCTCCAACAAGTTTCTAGAATTAATTGTCTAAAACTTTTGATTCTACCCATTGATATCCTCCACCGTACAAGGTTTTAATTGGATTTAACTGATATGGTTTCAGCTTTTGACGAATTTGATAAATATACTCTGAAACCGAACGTAAAAGAGCATCTGAATTTTGTGGATAAAGATAATTATAAATCTCCTCAATTGAGTATATTTTATTTGGGTGACTTGCTAGAAGGCTGACAATATCAAATTCCCTTCTTGTCAATGGAATCTTATCATTCTTTATAAATAGTTCCTTACTATCAGTATATAGTATAAGCTTCCCAATCTTTATTTGATGAACATTTCCTTTAGTCCGTTCTTCACGACGTAAGTGCATTTTAACACGTGCTAAAAGCTCTGGCATACTAAAGGGCTTGATAATATAATCATCAGCTCCTGCATTGATCCCAGCCACCAAATCTTCATCCATATCCTTAGCAGTTATAAAACAGATAGGAACAGATATCTGCTCGCGAATCATCTGACAGACTTCTAAACCACTAACAGGCATCATAATATCTAATAAAATCAAGTCAAATCCTGTAAAATCACAAAGATCAATCTCTTCTATGTTATTTCGTATGACTACTTCATATTTTTCATATTCTAGTACCTTTTTTATTAGGCGAAGAATAGCAAGATCATCATCTACCACTAAAATTTTATAAGCCATAACTCACGCTCCTAAATAATATTATATCATTAACTGAGAAAAAGACAGGATAGCCCCTGTCTTTAGCGTACATTTCTTTCTCTAAGAATCAGTGTAGCAAATACAAAAACAATTAATAACCATACTATTTGTATCCCTAAGCCTTTCCACACTGGATAATAAAGTGATAAAGGATGGATATAGTAACAGTTCATACTCGCTAGTAAGGGTAAATTTCTAAATAAAGAACTGAATTGTAATAACATTTGCCCTAGACCCAATAAAAGTGATAAACTTATTCCCAAAATTAAGGTAAAAGATCGGAAAATAAATACAAAAATACCACTTAAAAGAGAGAAGGTTAAAATAGAAATACAAACTGGAAAAAGGATTGTTAGAACATTTTTAATATTGCTCAAAAGATTGATATTGTAATATCCTTGAGCAAGTAGTATACATACTGATATTATAGCTAGCAATAATACAATTTCCACACATAACACAATAGCTAGTTTACATATTATAAATTTTAAACGATTTGGACATGTAAGAAAACTTGTACGAAGGCTAGAACCTGTAAATTCTTGACCTATAAATAGTACAGCTAGACTAATAAAACCTGCCTGTCCTAAATAGAGACTTTGCAGTAGCTGTTCCAAAACAAAGTGTAGAGTCAACTGATCTGGTTTACTATTTAAAAAAATAACCATCGGCGGAACACAAAGTAATAGAGCACCTATAATCAACCAATGCCAAGGATTCATCATAAACTTGAGATACTCACTTTTAAATTGCTCTTTCAACTCATTCCCCTCCTCCAACATCTGACTGAAGCACGCGGTAAACTGCCAAAGCCAAGAATGACAAATTCCAACAAAGTAAAAGCAAAATATTTTGTAAACTATTCTGTTCTAACATTTGAGGAGATGTCGCAATCAGTCCATAGCTCAATGAAACTGGAAGAAATTTTGCAATTGATATATGGTCGGCTAAGAATGTTCCTAAATTGTAGACTTGAGGAAGCAAAAACAATAGGGGAACAAGGGCTTTTTTAAATGTTAAAGCCAGAATATAGGCTAGAAGTCCCAACAATGTCCAAGCTATGCTGTCTAAAAACATATAGAACCAAACTGTCCCATTTAGTGAAAATAGCAATAAACCATCTTGTCCTAAAACATAATGTGTCATGTTAATCGTCAGAAATATTGATAGGAAGGAAATGACAAAAGAAAATACCAGCCAAATTAATGTCTTTGAAACTAAGAGAGTAATTCGACTCGTATTAGAGAGGAGGCTTGTGCGAATAGCAGAGTCTTTATACTCTTCAGCTCCGTAGATTGAGCCTAAGATAATCATAAAAAAAATGCCAATTAGAGTAACATCAAATCCTAAAAATTCAATAGGTGGAATAGCTTCTACTAACTCTGGGGTTGTCTCTGGGGTAGCATGGATACCAACTGAAACAATTTGAGATGCACCAATATTTGCTAAAAACGTTTGAAATACTAGTATCAAGAATAGTACAATATGAGTAGCTCTCTTATAAAGTAATTTCAATATTTCAGAATGAAGAGAGTAAATAAGTGCCATGTCACTTTCCTCCCTCTGTTAATCTAAAGAAGACTTCCTCCAGTGAAGAAAGATTTTTCATCACTTCTTGTAAAGTCCCTTTTATAAGAACTTTGCCTTTATTTATGATGACCACATCATCTGTTACTGCTTCCACTTCTGATAATATATGAGATGATAGCAAAACTGTCTTCCCTTCTTGAGCCTGTTTTTTTATAAACTCTCTAAACCAACGAATTCCTCTTGGATCCAACCCATTTGTCGGTTCATCCAATACCAGATACTGAGGATTCCCTAATAAAGCTGTTGCAATTCCCAAGCGTTGTCCTTCTCCTAATGATAATTTCCCAATTTTAGATTTTTTCTTATGGCTAATATCCACCATATCCAAGACTTGCTCAATTCGCTGACTGGATATCCCATTACTAGCAGCAACAATTTTCAAATGTTGATAAACAGTCCGATCATCAGGAGCTCCGACACTGTCAAATGAAGCTCCTACAGTCTTTAGAGGAAATTTTAATTCCTTATAAGTTTGATCTCCAATTTTGGTAAGACCAGATGTTGCTTTGTCTAATCCTAATAAGATACGTAAGGTTGAACTTTTACCAGCTCCATTTGGACCCAGGAAAGCAGTCACTCTACCTGCTTTTGCTTCAAAAGAAATATCTTTTAAAATTTGAGTTTGACCATATGACTTACATAGATTTTTAATGGTAATACTTTGTTCCATGATATTCTCCTATTCTATTTAATATTTCTAAAAGTAACTATATCTTATACACTCATTTTCGGATTTTTTTCAGAATTTAGAGAGTAAAAAAGAAAATAAAAAAGATTTAAAATTCTTTGCCCTATTTCAAGAAGATAGCAAATAGAATTTTAAATCTTTATAGAACCTAAATCGTCGGTTAAATCTTAATATTTTATTTCGTAGTATAGGCAAAACTAATGGCACTATCTGCTTGGGAGATTTTTCTAAAGGTATAGTTAGGGTTGCCACCATAGTTAGTTTCAGACACAAGGAAAGAACCATCATCATAGACCTTCTCTACAAAAGCCACATGACCGTAGATAGCTGGTGTGCCATGTGTACCTCCTACAAAAGAAACAATAGCACCTGCTTTTGGTGTGGAACCTGTTTCCCCTCCAAGACTTGAAGCTGTCGAAACCCAGTCTTGACCATTTCCCATGGTATTAATAATTGAAATCTTTTCTCCATTTCTACCTTTTAATTTTAAGCCTAACTGGTTCATACGAGCCGCAACACCCCATGTACATTGTCCATAGGCATAGGCCATACCATCTCCACCACCAGGAACAGAATGCTCATACAAGTCTCCACGAACCCCTTCAAGGGACTGTGGATCACTCTTTGCTTGTCCTCCATTTGTTTGGCTAAAGCCTTTTTCAATTTGGTAATACCATTCCGTTGCTCTGGTTTGTCTTTCCAGTAGTTTGTCACCAGAATTTCCCTCCCAATAGGTAAGGAAGTGTTGGGCTAGATTGGCTGCACTGCCCGTATTTCCAAAGAAATCCTTTAACCAACTTTGATAGTAAGGACTATCCCCATGAAGCATAAAATCAAGTTGGAGGTCTAAATCATACCATTTCTTATTTTGGATGCGTGCATAATTTAACAAGGCTGTATGACGTGTTGAACCATCTGCGGTATCTGTCCATTGCCCTAAACCTAGACCTCTATGAAGAATATTAGGATAAGCACCACTATAAATGGCTGGACCTCCAATCGCTAACCAGCTTTCATCATCCCATGAGGAATCGGTAGCGCCAACTGGAGGAGATAAATAATCTCCCTCAGCTCGTTTAGGATTGATAGAAGACTCTACCGACCAATTTCCTAAAATAGCCGCAATGGCTTGGGGACTTGCCCCTTGAGATTTCAAAAACTCATAAATATGTTTTGCTCGTTCAAACTCATCCCCACCAAACTGACCAATGGCAGGTAAGATAGTTGTCTGAAGTTGAATGACTTTGGGAAAATAAAATTGCGGATTGACATACACCAATTTTTCTTTCTTGTTCTTATACTTTTGATAGGAAACTTTCAAACCTGTATCGTCTGGTGTTTCACCAATAATATCACCCGTTAAGACCCTTGTCCCCTCAATCGCACGGCCATTATGAATGGAATATAAGGTTAAACGACTCTCATTCTCACCTTTTCCGTTAGTGAGAATAACATCATCTCCATCTAGAGATACAACTCCATCCATTGGTGCGACAATCGTTTGGTGAGCCTTCGCTTCTAATAGAATGTACTCCTGAAGAGTAGGTTTTCCGTCTAAATCATAGTATCCATAACGATAAGTCATGGTCAAACTATCTTCGTTACTTTTCCCCTCAAATGGATTGTCCAATTCCTGCATGGAAGCATACACACCTTCTTCTTTTAGTTCCTTTATTTCCTCTTGATCGTCTTTCGATAGTTTATACTTAGGAGTTTCATAGAGGTCTTGCATGGATTTCAAATCATCCCCATCGTTTAAATCATGCCACAAAGTAGACAGATAATCCTTGTAAGTTTCTGAACTAAATAAGTGAACTGGTTTCTGTAACTCATAGTCATGGAATTTAAAGTTCATATACCCCATCACATCATCAACTTTTGTGTAATAAGTAATTCCTTTGTCATTTGTGCGAGTATGTTCTGCATCTTCCCAAGTTAGGTGGGTATAAGCTTTTGTTAATTCAAATTCATCTTGTTGAATCAAACTAGCTGATGAAAATCCTAAAAAGAAGCTCATTATAAGTAAAAGAAGAAAGACTATTCCTCCAACTATCCAGGTTACAGGATTTCCAGCCGCAAATGTAAAGAAGGAAAAGGCTGCTTTTAGTTTTTGATAGATATTTCGGACACTTGTAAGACCTTGTTTCTTTAATTTTCGAAACCGATTTTTAAAGGAACTTGGATTATCTTTCGCTAGTTTCCATCCTTTTCCATCCTTAAAATGATGGTATCGCTCTTTTGTGTTGGTCAGTCTTTTCTTGGTAAAACGACCTGTTGCTTGTCCTGTTTTGACACTAGCTTTTCCAAGGTTATAAGAAATCCGACTGTAGCGTTTCCCTTTTCTAATGGTCTCTTGTAGAGTGCGATAAGCTTCTAAATCTTCATTTTCTGAAGCTAACTCTCCACCTTCACGTCCAAGGACATAAAGAAAAGTTTTGGCTTTCCTACTGACTTTTTTGGACTTATAGGCTTGTTTAGTAGATTTTAGATTCTCTTTTGCGGCCTTGACTTCTTTCTTAGCTTTTAATTCTTCTAAACTCTTCCCTTGAAAGAAAAAATTAGATTTATGTTTCGATTTCTGACCGTAAAGAAATTTTTGATTGGTTTTTCTTTCTTTACGACTCTCTTTTCTTTCTTCTTTTGCTTCTACCTTGGCTTCTCTAAATTGCTTCTTGGCTATTTTCAATCGTTTTCTAGCATGAGGCAACCGTCTGTCTCTTAATTCTTTGCGATTTAAAAGAGATGGAGGACTATTTTGAAGAATATGATTGTAGTCTTCATTTGCTTGTTTTACTCTAGCCTTTGAAGCTTCTCTCATCTCCTCTAGCTTTTCCTTTATCTCTTTTTTCCATGCTTTTTCATCCAGTATAGCGGAATCTTTTTTCTGTTTCTTCACCTCCTTCTTTCCTTTTTTCAAGAATTTCTTCTCATCTTTTAGACTTCTTCTAAATGCCTTTCGGGCACGTATGATTTCTCTTTTATCCTTCATTTACCTTCCCCTTAATTAGAAGCCATTTTATCAGGATCTGTACTCATGATATCAAACAATTGTGTACCTTTAGGAATCTTATTTTTAAAGGGAACTACAACAGAACCAGCTTTTATCAGTCCTGCCCCTTTTTCTGGATTGACTAGGTATTTTTCAAGTTCTTTTGACAATCCTAAGAGTTGAACCAATTCTTCTCGGTCATTTTTTGCTTGCTTGAGGAGGATCATAAATTCACTATTTGCAATAATCCGTCTACCATTTGGATCTAACAATAAGGTTTCGACATTTTGGGTTATCCCAGTCGGACTGGCTCCATATTTTCTGACACGACTCCACAATTTAAAGAAGAAATCACTGGCATATTTATCTAATAAGAGAAGCTGCATTTCATCAAAATAAATCCAGGTCTTCTTCCCTAATTTTTGGTTCCGAACAACACGATTCCATATCTGATCAAACACTACCATAAGAGCGATTTGTTTCAGCTCATCTCCTAACTTTTTAACGTTATAGATTAAGAAGTTAGATCCTGTCTGAATATTGGTCTTATGAGAAAAAATATCAAGAGAACCTTCGACATACAGTTCCATATCAAGTGCCAAATTCTGCGCTTCTTCTTCTGGTTGTTGGCTCAAGACAAAGACCCATTCTTCCAAAGAAGGCTCTTTAAATGACTGATAAGTGAGTCTCGTAACTCGGTCGATAATCGATTTTTCTCTCCCATCCATTTTTCTATCCAATAACTTACCGATAAAGGATAAAAGAAATTCTGATTTTACCTTTACAGGATCCTCATCCATATTTTCCTCAGACAAGTCAAGGACATTGAGATAGGTTTGGGAATCGGGCGCAATATCAATCATTTCTCCACCAAAAGCTCGTCCAATGACACTGTATTCTGCTTCTGGATCCACGATGATAATTTCTGTATTTTCACCAGATTCCTTGATTTTGGTCGTGATAATTTCATGCTTGGTTGCCATTCCTTTCCCTGCTCCAGATGTTCCTAAAATCAGACCAGACGGTGTATTTAATAGGCTGCGATCAATGGTAATAATATTGCTTGAGATTTGATTGATACCGTAATATTTCCCACTACGGTCTTGTAAGTCTACTGAGGTCCAAGGTGAGTTCACTGCTATATTGGATGTTAATAAACTCCGTGATAAGCCCTCTAAAAAATCACAACCAAATGGCAGCAAACTATTAAAGGCTGCTTCTTGCATATATGGAAGTTTATCAATCATTAGATCATTTGAGCCGGCCACTTGTTGGATCGTGTCTAGAGCTTGTTTAAGTTCTTCTTCATCCTGACCAAAAACACCAATCAAGAAGACTGTTTGAAATAGTTTATCTCCTGTCTCGGTCATAGTTTTTAAGAGTTCCTCAGCTTCATCGATATTGCTTTCTAATACATGACCTACTTTTTCCAAATAGATACCTGTACGAGCTAGTTTTTGTTGTTCCCCAATCTTTTGGGATTCCATCAAGGTCTTCTTTGTTCGTAGTTTCTTCATAGCATCTGCCTTAGTCGAACTTTGAGCATGAAGGCTTACAATCAATTCCAAATCTCCTTGCATGAGGTCTCGGATAAACTGATCCCCTAATTCCATGCCGTAGTCTCTCACATAGACAATCTGCAATAAGCGGTCATTGATTTGTAGGTAATTCTTGTTTTTAAAATCCAAGAGATTAGGTGCTATGAAGTGACGAGTTGTCTGACCAGATCTGGTTAAATCACGGTAAGAAAAAGGAAGATGGTGTTCTCCTCTAAGCATATCCGCCAACAAGTTGACACGCTCTTCTCCAGCCAAGGAATCAAAGCGAGCATCAATTTCTGAGAAACCACTCTTGAAATATTCTCCTATTTGAGACAATGAACGATAGGCTTGTTTGGGATTAGAATCCTTTCTCCCAAAGCTAATCAGTTTAACAGCCGAAAAGTTATTTTCACCACTATCTAAATTCTGATTCATCATCCGATTCAATTCTTTACGATAGCTATCATACCCATCTTCTTTCTCCTCATACAAAACACTTTGTCTGAATTTTTCTAAATTCAATCTTTTATTAAAGATGGTCAATTGGAAGTTGGTTTGGTCGTCTAGGGAGTTAATCAAATCAGAATACTTCTCAATGATTGCGCCCTTATCTTCTAAACCAACAGTTTGATAATTGACATCACCAAGTAAGTAGCTTTGTGAGAAATAATCTTCTTTTACCTGCATCAGACCATTTTGATACAGGGCTTGATAGGAAAGAGTATTAGCCGTAGAAGGTAACACTTCCTCTTTTTTCCCTTTAACTTCTTCCTTTTTATTAGTCATTGAAGTTTTTTGTTTCCTTAATGTATTTGATTTTCTTTTCATGTTCAGGTCCTTTCTTTCCTGTAATTGTGCGTAGGGGAACCGTTAATTCAAAATGAAGACGGTATTTCAAATAATGTTCAAAATATAAATCATTGGGTTTATAGACTCCAAAAAGCATGAGGGGGATGGTAAAAGCAAACACAAAACCGTAAACAAACCAATCTCCAAATTGCCAGAAAAAGAGATTCAAGCCCAAAACAATAATTGTGACAATAAAGGCTGGTAAAACAAAGATGATTTGTCTTGTGGTGAAACCTAACCAAGCCCTGTGTTGGTATTTTGAGATGTCTTTAAAGACACGTGTATTCATGACTTTCCTTTCTAAAAAGGCTAAGAAGCAACCACTTCCTAGCCTTTATCTAATTACATACCTAAGATTGAGCGAGCCGTACGTTGAGAACCAACGAGGGCAATAATCAGTAAGATAGCTTGTACCAAACTACCAAACATAATCGCAAGTGATTGCAGGACTCCTGCACCATTTGAAACAGCTATTTTACCAGCAGATTCAAACAAAGGAACAAGAGAAACAATCAGAAAAATAAGAACCCCTTGTACCGCATAGACCATAATATTTTTTAAATAGCCTATACCAATAGACTTCCATTCATCACTTAAAAATGTTGGAATCGTAAGAGGGGCAAATGGGATCATAAGGTAGAGTTGAATAAATCGAATAGATACCAAAAGATTAACCATGGCTGCACTTACTATCCGAACAAGCCAAATGAGGAGGGCGAAAAAGCCCACAATCATCCGGCCAATAAATCCTGACCCTTTTAATCCAGAGATGGTATCATACTTTGACCCACCGTGAGCCACAATGGAAGCCACTTGTTCAATGGCGTGACTCGCAATCCCGATGATAGCTTCTACAATAACGGTAGTGTTGGTAATTACAACTGCGACCATAATATAACTAATCAACATCGGTGCTAATGCTTCAAAGGTCATCGCTCCTCCTGAGTTAGCAATTTTCTTTGCCATCTTCGAAAATTCTAAGATGAGAACAACTGATAAAATCGCAACTCCAAGAGGCTGCATGACACTTTTAGTAATACTAGACATATAAGTCCAAACTGTTGGATTGTAGCTAGATAGGGATTTAATCAGATCTACCGTAGATTGTAAATCCACATTAAATCCTTCAAATAAATTTTCAGCTGATATTTTTTCAGATGCAAGGTAAACAAAGGGTGAGACTAAACTAAGATTCATGTCATTGTTTATCCTCCTAAATTGAAATCTGGGTTACAAAGGCTCCAGCAGCCCCTACCATAACACCACCGACAATTTCAAGAATGGCATTCCGAACACCTGGTCCACCATCTTTAATGTTGGTTGCAAGATTGACAATCCCAACAACAACGAGAAAGGCACCAACCGCAATCAATCCCTTCTGTAACAAAGACATAGCTTGTGCAAACATAGCACTTGCGTCTACTCCATAAACAAAACCTTTAAAATGCGTAATCATCTATTTCCTCTTTTCTATTTTTATTTTAAACTAGATTCAAAAGTTAAATCACGAATTCTAAGGCCTTCAAGATGATTTTCCTGACTTTGATTCAAAGGATTGATCTGATAGTTCCACCACCGTTCATCGTTTTCTTGATTGGCAAGGTACTTCCAGTTTGGATGCTTAGTTGAATTGTACTTTTTGCTTTTAAAGACAGGCATATTGGCAATTCGAACTAAGCATTCATGCCGTTTCATATTTCCGACTTCATCAGGTGTCATTAAATCACGAGCAATCTTTTGATGAGAAAGGGATCCTGAACCTGTTTGGCCAAAGGAACGACTAGTATTTCGAACATCAATGGTTTGTTTACCGAGTAACCCACTCATAAATTTAAAAGTATCTTCATCATTACCACCTAAGTAGACTAAGCTATCACAGTTCCCAAGAATAGTTTTCCAAGCTTCTTTTTCTTTATAGAGTCCTTGAAGTTGAGCAATATTTTGCAGAATAGGAACGAGACTCATATTCCGAGAACGGACTGTTGAGGTTTGTTCAGCAAAATCTGGGATTTCTCCGATATTTGCGAATTCATCTAAGTAGACTCTCACATGAAGAGGTAATTGCCCCTTAAAATCAATATCTGCTTGTCTTGTTAGAGTTTGAAATACTGTTGAAAAAAAGAGGGCTGAAAGAAAGCGAAAGGTACTATCGTTATCTGGGATAACTAAGTAAACCATTGATTTTTCCTTGCCCCATGTCTTCATATCAAGAGTATCTCTTTTGGTCAAATCCATGACACTTTGAATATTGAAGAGGGCAAATTTAGCAGTGGTTACAGCTATAACAGAATCCAGAGTCTTATCCTTATAATTTTGAAAATCTGCCCAATTTCGCATGGTAAAATTTTCAGTTCCATACTTTTTAGCATAATTTTCAAATAGAATTTCTAAGACACTTTTTTCTTGGTTTTCACCCTTGGATAGGTGTTTAATGAGTTTTGAGATTTCAGCAAAACTTGGATAACACCCTCGTTTTTTTCGCTCTTCCACTCCTTTTTTTTGACGTTTCAACAAGTTTTGGTATTCCTTTTGACTTAAACGACTTTCTTCTATGAGCTGTTCTCTTGTTTTAGGTGGGTTATAGAAATCGACCAAGTAGGAGGCTAAAGCTCGTACCAAAGTCATAGAAGCTTCATCCCAAAATGGATCACTACGAGAGCCAGAGCCTTTGGTGTTATTGAAATAAACCGTCAGCATGCGATTCAAATCATTTTCTGTCTCTATATAGCGAAAAGGATTGAAGCCATCTGAGTTCTTCATATTGACTAAATCTAGCACCTTTACTTGGTAGCCATGTTCCAAAAAGAGTCTTCCTGTTTTCTCAGCTAAGTGATCTTTAGGATCCACGACAATATTGGAACTATTCATCTGAATCAGATTGGGTTTTACAAAGCGAAATGTCTTCCCACTTCCTGAACCTCCGATCACCGCAATATTCTTATTTCTATCATATTGGGGTGTTTTTTTATCTAATAATGTCAAACGAACATCTTGTGCTAAGATCGTATCATGAGAAAATTCCTTACCGTAAAAGAGCTTCTTTTCTTTTTGAGTTCCAAAACGGGCGCTCCCGTATTCTACTCCTTCTCGGTAATGTTTTTTACCAGTCTCTAGATAGAGATAAACTAGTAACATCATAACAAAGCCTAGTAGAAAAAAAGCACTTGATTTTCCAGTAAAGGAAACATTCCATGGCGACTGAATAATTTCATCTTGACCTTCCATCAGAAGATGAGTCCATTTATCTAAGCTATTTCCAATATAGGAATCATACAAAAGCGTCAAACGATGAAAAAGATAGCCTAGTAAGATACCTAACAGTGAGAATAGTAGGAATTTCTTTCCACTGTACATCATCTCACCATCTCTTTCTGTTTGACGGCTCCTTCTTGTCTAAAGGTAATTTGGGATTTAGCCTCATCAATTGCATCGTCCAATGACTTATCCATGGTAAAATCAGCTAATTTCTCCGGATCATTAACCATTTTTTCTAACAGATGGTCTAAATGATTGTCTAGAATCGAACGATCTTTCGTGTAGAAATGCAGAGAATCCCCTTGCCAAGCGATGGCCAAAGGAATCTCTTCTTTTTCTAAAAAAGCTTTAAATTTCTCTATATCAATTGGTTTGTCTAAAAAATCTTTCTTCAGATTAATCGTATCAATCGAATAAGGAGATTGTAGCAATTCTTCTAATTTCTGCACTCCTACCTTATAGGCGGAATCCTGTGCTAAAGCCTGACGTCTAGACCATTCTAGAATCTTTAAGAGACTTTTTACAGTAAATAAAAGACTACGCTCAGCATATTGAACTGCCATTCGTTCCTGTTGTTCAGAGGACATCTGATGCCTCCTTCTTCACAAATAGCAGCTTTCCTTCTTTATAACGATAAGCTATCAACTTCTGACGTTGCTTAATCGACTTAACAACCTGCAGTAGATCTCTCGAATAAGGTTCTCGAAGAGTAACTTCTACTGCTTTCCCATCAAAGATACCAACTCGTTTAAATTCAATGTAGTCTTTTTTGAGATGTCCTAAGCCCATACCAAAGGGAAAGTGATGAATCAATTGGATGGTACAACCACCCTTATTTCCCATTTGTTTCAAATCATACAAGTTTACTACCTTCATGATTAACTCCTTTATCTAGTTTGTCGCATCGTTTAAGTCTGGTAACGATAAACTCCGTGTCTGTTAGAAAATTCTCACACACGTCTTGTGCCAGTTGCCCTTCACAGGGAAATACTCTCAGTCCCTACTTACACAGGCACGCTAATCAAGACGGA
This sequence comes from Streptococcus sp., assembly GCF_030825805.1. Classification (GTDB taxonomy): domain Bacteria; phylum Bacillota; class Bacilli; order Lactobacillales; family Streptococcaceae; genus Streptococcus. The sequence continues at coordinate 29,731 of NZ_JAPJPF010000003.1, read as the reverse complement.
GTGGATTCAATTTTCAAAGAACAGGTAACTTTATTATAGATAAGAGTAGTTGAAATTTTTATCACATTTTTGGAGTTATTGGAATAAAAAAAGCAACTCACTGCTTTACGAATGAGTTACTTTTGTACTAAAATATTTGTTGCATAATTTCCCTAATAACCTGAACAGAGTTATCAAATGAGATATCTTTAGCATACTTAAATTGGCGTTGATAACGAATCCATAGCTCTTTCTGATAATCAGAAATTTCAATTCCTCTCACTTGTTCTTCCCAATTATAAATAGTATCTTTACTTTTACGTTTTTCTGCCGTATTCTCAAGTGCATTTTTTAATACTTCTAGATTAATCTCTTCTTTTCTAAGTTTATACAAGGTGAAAAGATCATATCGATCACGTGGGCGTGTCGAAGCTAATCCCCGACTGATGATCGTTTCTAACTTTTCAGCAAGTACAGTCTCTAGATTATATGTCCATATCTTGATGCTTTCATTAGTAAAGATAGAAGTCATTGAATAAGTAATTTCTCTTGGTGTGATCTTATCACCAGTAGTAATATCAATAAAAACAACCTCTTTTAATGTATCAAAAGTTGCATTTAATTTTAATGAAAATCCTCCATATTCATCATCTTGGCGAATAGGTTCTAGCTTATCTACTGAAAATGAAAATCCATCAGTTTTAGAACAAAGAATCTCTTCAAAGATATGAATCAAATTTTCTTTGCTCATTTCGGTTCCCTTCAGAGTGACATCTAAATCCATTGTGGTTCGCTTATCTAGTCCAATCATTTGACCTATTAGATACCCTCCTTTTACAATGAAGGAATCTCTATAAGAACTAGTAGAAATCAGCTTTAACACTTGCTCAATTAAATAATGTTGTTGTACTTGTTGAGCTGGAATTCCCTTATTTTTTGAAATGTTTTTGATTTTTGCTTTAAAGCTATTCGCATTTGAAAACATTAAGATAGTACCTCCGTATAAGATTGTAACTTATCAGTTACTTTAAATAGCTGGGCATAATAAAATAATTTGTGTAAATGAATTTTATTTTGTTGAAAATATTTTTTAAACGCTGGTGCAATAATTTGAAGATCCACCTGATGAACTGGTCTTAGACATTCAACCAAAACTCGTTCAACTTCATAAACTTTAATAAATTGACCAGGAAGGCGCTCTATTTCAATAATTCCTTCACTATAGTGAGAGCGTAAAATAATAGGACGTATATCTGCTTCCTTAATGTTTTTGGTATTCGTACCATAAGGAAAACTCATCGTCATGTTAAAAGGGATAGTCAAAGATAAACCATGTAACCAAAGTGCTGTCTCCAAAGAAAAGATTCCCTTTGGAAATCGATACTGAAGAACAAACCACTCATCTAAATAAATATAAGGTAAGCGATATAAGCCTTTTTCTGCAGCATCGATTTTTCCTTCTGTAACCATTTTTAATAAGGTTTTGTAGTGTAAATTTTCATCTATCACTTGTTTAAAAGTTAAAAAACCATACTGATTGAAAGAGTTCATCAGTTTCTCTCTTTTATCAACCATATCATTCTCCTTTCTTAGAAATTAAATGCTAACATCTACTATATATGTTAGCATTTTATTTCTTTAAAATCAATTCATTTAGTTTTTTTATTTCAAAATTAATCCATACGTAAGACAGACCAGCTATTATTAAAGAAAAAATAAGACATAGACTGATAGGTTCCACACTAAATGTAGACCCATACTGCCCCATAAGTCCGATTTATAGCGTACAAGCCCTAAAAACATCCCAAGTGAAACATACAAACACCAACCTAGAATGGTTCCTGGATGATGTGCTAAGGCAAATAAAACACTTGTCAAAGCAACTCGAATATCTAATTTTCTAACCAAGTTCCATAAAATTTCTCGATACAGAAATTCTTCAACCATACTCGCATTGATTAATAACAATAAAAATGAAAACCAAGGGACTTGATGTTGAAGGCCAATTAAGTTTGCTTGATTCGTAGTTCCTTGAGCATGGATTAGGCTAAAACATAGATTTATAATCAGTAGGCTAACGAATCCAATACCAAGCCATTTCATCCTAGTTTTCATATTGACCTTGACAACTTGTTTTCGTTGACCATACATCCATAAAAAAGAAATGAGCGACGCACAATAGAGAATCTGTAGTATGGTTAACTCACTAATACAAAGCAATTTCAGTAAGTATAGAGATACCAATAAGACATTTACTTGTTGGAATATATAAACTGGAATTATTCTTTTCATAGTTACCTCCGAAATAAATCTTCATAATCTAAATCTAATACCTGTACAATCCTTTCTACCCATGGACTTTGAGGCATTCGTTGTTCCATCTTGTAGTGGCGTATCTTTTGATACAAACGATTCAATTCACTTGGATATTGAAACTCTCCCGCAAACATTTTTCTGGTTAACTCAATCCAGCTGATATTCCTTTCAGCCAAAATAATGGACAAGTTCTCCCAAAATCGTTCTGCCATATTGATTCTCCTTTAGTTAGATAAATAATGTGTTTGTGCCATGTAAATCAATTGTTTCGTATCTCTAGGCAATAGAGCTCTAGCCTCCTCCAGATTCAAATTTGGATAAACTCGCTTATTTGAAACCGCAAGAGGAAGTCTGATGGTTAGTTCAGGATTTTTTAATATCATTTCGATGAAATCTGTTAATTTTAGGTTATCTCGATTCTTAAAACGTAATAAATTGGGAGATAAAAACTCGAAACAATCTGAAGAATAGCTCATCATCTCAATTAATTTATCCTTTGTCATTTCAGAAATAGAATGAGGAGTGACCTCTATGCCATACTTTTGAAAGAAATCCAAAAGAAGTTGATTTCTATGACAATTTTTACTTAGATAGAGATCAATCATGGGAGACCTCCCAAAGATTCGGTTCCATTTGATATTCTGAGACGATTAAGGAATCTAATAAATTTGAGAAGTTAATCGGTTTCTTGTCTTCATCATAAGCTTTTACAGTTACTTGGGTTGTAAGTATTCCCTCTTTTCCCTCGGCTCGATAGCCTTGTCCATATAAAACAAAAACAAGATTTTGATGATCATCTACAAAGGCATCAACCCCATTCTTTATGTCTTGACTTTCAAGGAATTCCATCACGTTTTGAAGATAGGACTCGTAAAATAGTGGGTAGTTGTGTTTTTTATGGTAATCATCTAAAAATGTTACTTCAAACTCACATGGATAATTGGGTATCAAAAATAATTGTTCATCCAGCTGTTTGATTTCTGCATCATGTAATTCTGTTTCTAATTCATCACAATCTAGTATTGATTCTTTATTTAATGCTTTCATCTTTTTCCTCTATTTCTTTTAATTTCTTTGCGATTGCGGCAATCACAGGAACGGTTACACTATTACCAGCTTGTTTATAGAGCTGACTATTACTAGAGACTTTTCTAGCAGCTTCAAAAGCCCAATCAGGAAAGCCCTGCAAGCGAAAACACTCTTTAGGAGTGATTCGTCGTATCCTCAGACGGTAAAATTGTCCATCTATTAATATACTGGCTACATGATAAACTTGTTTATCTTCTCCTTCATAACTAGCAACTACTACTCCCATTTGTCCACTAGTTGTTAACGTATTAGCTATACCTTTTCCAACTCTACCACGACGATACTGAGAACTTGGTCTTTCCAAATTGATTGAATCTCCTATTTCTGCTTGAGCGTATCCTTTTTTCGTTGCTTCCCGGACTTTTAGAAATTGGATTGGTTCTGGAATCAGTATTTTGGGGATTTTATCTCCACCTTGCATCGTAGTCAGTGTTGGAGATAACCCCTCACTTCCATAGACACGACCGGTCTCCTTAAAGCTAGTCGGTAATTCTCCAACAACGACAATGCCATGATGATCCTGAGTATTTAAAGTAAACATTGGCTCTTGGTTTTCCTTAAAGCGTCTACCATTTTGTCTCTTGTCTAATCTATCTGGTGTCATACAAGGAATCGCAATCTTAAATCCTTCTCCTTTCCCACGAACTAAGGTTGGCGCAAGACCTTCTGAATAATAAACTTTACCGCTCATTCCACTTTTTGATGGATTCAAATTTCCTAATGTTTTTAAAGTCTCAGAGTTAGTTGCTTGACCTTCTCGTCTGAAAGGAAATAAGAGTCTGATACCTTTCTTTCTAGAATGTCCGATAATAAACACCCTCTCTCTGTTTTGGGGAACGCCAAAATCCTTACTGTTAAGCACCTGCCACTCAACATCAAACCCCAACTCATCAAGTGTGGTAAGGATTGTGGTGAACGTCCGTCCCTTATCGTGATTGAGTAGGCCTTTAACATTTTCAAGAAAAAGAAAACGTGGTTGGATTTGTTTGGCCGCCCGAGCAATTTCAAAGAACAAAGTTCCTCTAGTATCTTCAAATCCCAATCGTCTTCCTGCGATTGAAAATGCTTGACAAGGGAATCCCCCACAGATGACATCGACTTTCCCTCTAAGTTTTTTAAATTCGTCATCTGAAACATCTCGTATGTCATGAAATTCAATTTCTCCTTCCGTTTGAAAAATGGACTTATAAGATTCTCTAGCAAATTTATCAATCTCACAAAATCCAATACACTCGTGTCCGACACTTTCCATTCCTAGTCGAAAACCACCGATACCTGAAAATAAATCAATAAATTTCATTTCTTTATCACCCCTTTCTGATTGACTATCAATGTCCAAAGAGTCACACCACTTGAAATGAAAATGAGCATAACTAATATCCACTCGATTGGTGACATTTAACCACCTCCTTTTCTAACACGGTTATTCCAAACGGAATATAGGCCATTAAACACAAATTCAGCAAGTACTTCCGCTCGTCTAACAAAGTGAACATTGTCAAGAGCATACTGATAGATTCTCTCAAAATCAGTCATAGCAATTTCACTGGCTGTTTCAGAAAAACCTTCTCGTCTAAATTGATCTTGTACCAATCCCCAAATATAATCTCGATCATATTTTGTGACCTTTTCAACTTTTCTTTTCAAGATAGGTTGAGTATTCCTATCCTCCTCATCCTCAATAAATAAAGAATCAGTCTCACTATATTTAGTCTCACTAACTTCAGTCTCACTAGGGGCTGAATGTGAGACGGGGGCCGTTTCATTTTCAACCTGCCCTAGTCTTTTTTTAACACTAGCCCTGTTTGAATTACCTACTGGGGTTGAAGATAATTCCCCTAAATAAATCTTATTAGCTAGTCTTCCTTTCTCACTTGAAGACTGTTGAACTTCATCAATTAAGTCATATTCTTTAAGAATTTTTTTGATTGATAGTAGTTTTGACTTCGAACAACCTAACAGCTTCATCAGTTTAGAATTAGAAAATACTAAATAGACTGCTCCTTCTTCATCTATCCAACCACGACTGAGAGATAATTCTAAGCGATCTTTTAAAATGGAGTAAGCCACCTTTACTTCTAGTTTCATATCCATATATTTCTCATCCTCAAAAAGAATTTTAGGCAATTTATAATACCGTTCTGAAGTTTGGTATTGATTTGCGGTAATTCGTTTCATAGCGCTCCTCCAAGTTCTTTGAGTATTAAATCTCCACTTGATTCCAAGCGAACCAAGCCACTTTTTTCCAATTCAGCCATAAGAGATATGGCCTCAACAATATCTATTCCCATTTCACGTACTAAAAATGAAATGACAATATAGCGTGATGATTGTAATTCTTTTGTCATTTTCCCTCCAGAAAATAAAAAAAGGAGAACAATTATTCAACTGTTCTCCAAAATAATTTTATTAAAAAGAAAAACCCTGCCAAATTAATTTTTGGTAGGGTTTTTGGCAGGAAACTAAATTAATTTATCAGTTTCTAAAATGTGTTCACGATTCTAAAAGGCTGATACTATAGTATTCCGAATTCTAATTGGTATATGCCTCTTATTTAAGAGTAACTGAAGCTCCAGCTTCTTCCAATTTAGCTTTAAGTTCTTCAGCTTCAGCAGCTGCAACACCTTCTTTGATAACACCAGGTGCACCATCAACAAGTTCTTTAGCTTCTTTAAGACCAAGACCAGTGATTTCACGTACAACTTTGATAACGCCGACTTTCTTGTCGCCTGCAGATGTCAATTCAACGTCGAATGAATCTTTAGCAGCACCTGCGTCAGCAGCACCAGCTGCAGCAACAGCTACAGGAGCAGCTGCAGTTACACCAAATTCTTCTTCGATAGCTTTTACAAGGTCGTTCAATTCAAGGATTGAAGCTTCTTTAATTTCAGCAATAATGTTTTCAATGTTCAATGCCATTGTTATTTCCTCCAAATAAGTTTTTATATTTTATGTTTTTATTTTTTTGTAGCTAGGCTACGCTGCGTAGCTTAAGATTAAGCTGCGTCTTCTTTGTTGTCTGCAACCGCTTTGACTGCAAGAGCAACGTTGCGCACTGGCGCTTGAAGTACAGAAAGGAGCATAGAAAGAAGTCCTTCGCGGTTTGGAAGAGTTGCAAGAGCAAGAATCTCTTCTTTAGATGCGACAGCGCCTTCGATTGCACCACCTTTGATTTCAAGTGCTTCAGCGTTTTTAGCAAAATCGTTCAAGATTTTCGCTGGTGCGATAACATCTTCGTTAGAAAATGCTACTGCAGATGGTCCAACAAAAACAGATGCAAGATCTTCAAGACCAGCTTTTTCAGCTGCACGACGTAAGATTGAGTTTTTGATCACTTTGTACTCAACTTCGCTTCCACGAAGCTCACGACGAAGAACTGTATCTTGTTCTACTGTCAAACCACGAGCGTCCACAACGACGATTGATGCAGCAGCTTTCATTTTCTCAGCTACTACGTCAACTAGTTCCGCTTTCTTAGCAATAATTGCTTCACTCATTAGTGTGTTCACCTCCGTAATTATTTTGCTTGGGGAATTTTTCCAAAAGAAAAACGCGCCCAAACCTAGACACGAAAGTACAATACGCTTCTTTTTACATGATACGTTTTGTCCTCGGTAGGATCTTTATGAGTCGAGCTCCCCTACTGTCTTAGGCAGTTTTTTCAAACCGTTATTTAGTGTATCACATAAAAAAAAAGAATGCAAGTATTTTTGCAAACTTTTTTTAAAATAGTTAATCTTTATAGATAGTCTTGGTACGATTGAGCCATGCATAGGCCAAGCCCATGATCACTCCTCCACCTACCCAGTTTCCTACAAAAGTGACTGCATAATGACGAAGCACATTGAAGAACTCTAAGTGAGGCAAATCTTTCGAAATAGAGTTAAAAGTAGCTAATGAGAAAGAAGCAAAGTTTGCCGCGATGTGTTCATTCGTAAGGAAAACAAACATATAAATAGCTGACAAAGCCATCAGAACTTTAGCTGTTTCATCTTTAAAGAAGAGGTAGGACAAGATGGCTATATTAACAAAGATGTTGGCAACAACCCCTTCAAAGAAAACCAATTGATTAGAACGTTGCAACTTCAACTCTACAACCGAACCAAGGAAGCCTTTTGGATTCAGATTTGCAAAAGCACTTGTCTGACTGAAGAGAAATGCAAGGAACAAGGCACCAACTAAATTAAAGAATGTACAATATAGTAGAATTTCTAAAGCTTTCTTCCAATTTATCTTCTTAAGATAAACTCCAGCTGTCAGGTACATCATATTTGAAGTCGTTAGTTCACTATTTAAGAAGAGTAAATAAACCAATCCCCAAGCAAAAATAAATGGAAACAAGAAACGACCGGAACCTGGCAAGAAGGTATTGAGCAAATCTGCTCCCACAATCCCAACTGCTGTACTCATTGTGAGAAATGCACCCGCAAACATAGAGCGAACAGCATAACGAGCCTTAGAAGCTGTATATAGTTCTTCCTTCTTTTGACATGCTGCCTCTACTTTAAGAACAAAATTTGATTCTCCCATCTGAATCTCCTTATATATTGAATTTGTGAACTTCTTCATTATATCATAGATAGAACCTCCTGAAAAGGTTTTCAGAAAAATAATATAAAAAATACTGTTTTCAATGAAAAATGATATAAAACGATTTAAAACGACTAAAAGAAAAAACAGACCTTAATGGCCTGTTTATCGTTCAATTTAATTCATATCTTACAAGAAACGATTTGCCCATGCGATATCCAAGTTCAAGATTTCTTGAGTTGTATATTGTTGGCGATATGGGTTGTAGACCGTACCTTCATAACCTCCATATACACTTGGTGAATCATACTGAGTCAAATTGTAAGTTTCGATGATATGGTTCAATTTTGCATAGTAACTTGTATCAGTAGCATAGACACCCGTTAAAGCAGCTGTCGCATCCTGGTAGCTTGTTGTATTGCTCTTCCAAGCGCCTGCAAAATGACCTTGTTTCAAAACAGCAACATAGTCTTGTAATGATTCATAGTAGCTAGGGTATGAACGGAAAGCATCGTTGATGGTATAGGCATTTCCATTACCATCATCTTCCCACGTCTGCATCACAGCTGATTGACCAGCATAACTACCTTTAATACCAAAAAGGTTGTAGTGAGGATAAGATGACAAACCAGATTGACCAGCTCCACTTTCTAAGATTGCTTGAGCAATCATAACAGAAGCATAAAGATCATTTTCTTGAGCAAGCTGACGAGCAGATTCACCGATTTGTGAGATGAAAGTTTCTGTTGGATCTGCGTATTGAGTATAAGCACCATCATTAGCATCAACGTTCCCTACATGCTCACTCATAGCTGCCGCTACTGTTCCTGCAGCTACTAGAGCCACTAAGGATCCAATCAATTTCGATTTATTTAGTATTTTTTTCAATGTGATAATCTCCTAATGTTTTAATGAAAACTCTTTAAGATGATTATAGCACAGAAAAGCATTAAATTGTTGAGCTCAATATTACATTTTAATTACAATATCGAGATAAATCAAATAAATAAATAACAGGTTAGTAATAATACGATTTATTCCAAAAAGCTATAGTCAAAAATTGCATCCCAAGCTTCTTCTACTCCTGTCTTATTAATGGATGAGAAGATGATAAAGGTATCTGTTTTATCAAAATCCAATTTCTTCTTGATCATAGATTCATGCTTGTTCCATTTTCCTCTTGGAATTTTATCGGCTTTGGTTGCAACCAAGATAACAGGAATCTCGTAATATTTTAAAAACTCGTACATTTGGACATCATCAGCTGAGGGTTCATGACGAAGATCAACCAGGCTGACAACAGCTCTTAAATTCTCTCTTGATGTCAGATATTCTTCGATCATCTTTCCCCATTTCTCACGTTCTTTTTTAGAGACACGAGCATATCCATAGCCAGGTACATCGACAAAGCGTAATTTATCATCGATATTGAAGAAGTTTAATAACTGTGTTTTCCCTGGTTTTCCAGACGTACGGGCCAAATTCTTGCGATTTAGCATGGTATTAATAAAAGAAGACTTGCCGACATTTGATCGACCGGCAAGTGCAACTTCTGGGATATCATCTTGAGGATAATGGCTTTTATTGGTAGCGCTCAAGAGAATATCCGCATTATGAGTATTCACTTTCATAGAATTTCTTTCTAGGCAGTTTCTAAAATTGGTTTTTCAGTTCCGTTAACTGCTTCTTTGGTGATTCGAACCAATTTGACATCTTCTTGACTTGGAACTTCAAACATCACATCCAACATAGTTTCTTCGATGATGGAGCGTAATCCACGAGCACCTGTTTTGCGTTCAATAGCTTTGCTTGCAATTTCTTCAAGTGCTTCGTCATCAAATTCCAATTCTACGTCGTCAAAGGATAAGAGAGCTTGGTATTGTTTCACCAAGGCGTTTTTTGGTTCTTTCAAAATACGAACCAAGTCATCCACTGTCAATTGCTCTAATGCAGCAAGAACTGGAAGCCGACCGATTAACTCAGGGATAATACCGAATTTTTGGATATCTTCCGCAATGATTTCTTGCATATAAGAGCTTGATTCATCGATAGCTTTGTTGTTTTGACCAAATCCAATGATCTTCTCACCTAAACGTTGCTTCACGATTTCTTCAATCCCATCAAAGGCTCCACCGACGATGAAGAGGATGTTCTTGGTATCGACTTGGATCATTTCTTGTTGTGGGTGCTTGCGTCCGCCTTGAGGTGGCACGCTCGCTACAGTTCCTTCGATAATCTTCAAGAGGGCTTGTTGTACCCCTTCACCAGATACATCGCGGGTGATAGAGACGTTCTCACTCTTCTTAGCAATCTTATCGATTTCATCAACATAGATGATGCCACGTTCTGCACGTTCAATATTGAAGTCAGCAGCTTGCAAGAGCTTAAGAAGAATGTTTTCAACATCTTCTCCGACGTAACCCGCTTCTGTCAAGGCTGTCGCATCCGCAATGGCAAATGGAACATTCAAGCTCTTAGCAAGAGTTTGAGCCAAGAAAGTTTTTCCTGAACCTGTAGGCCCCACCATCAAAATGTTTGATTTTTGGAGATCTACATCATTGTCTTCTTCACGATTTTCGTGGAAGTTAATTCGTTTGTAGTGATTATACACTGCTACTGCTAGTGCTCGTTTAGCACGATCCTGACCGATAACATAGTGGTTAAGGATATTGAGGAGTTCGATTGGTTTTGGAACCTCTGAGAGGTCTGCCAAGACTTCCTCAGCTAGTTCTTCTCGAATGATTTCTTGAGCTAACTCAACACACTCATTACAGATAAAGGCGTTGTTCCCTGCGATAATCTTCTGTACTTCGTCTTGGTTCTTACCACAAAACGAACAATAAACCATCATATCATTTGATTGATTTGTAGGCATTTTCTTCTCCCGATTCTAAAGTCTGTTTGTAATTTATTTAAATAAAGTCATATAAAAGGCGTGAATAGAATTCACAAGATTGGTAAAGGCATTTAACAAAAATAGAATGGCTAATCCATAGCGCTTTTTCCGAAGGGTCTGAGAAGCACATACTAGGCAAATCACGCATAAAACCGCTGTAAAAAAGCCAAAGATACTACGTTCCATGAACTAGTCTTCCTTTCTTTCAAAATGTCTAATGGTAAAGTTATAAGGGTTTTTTTCGTCTTTTTCGATCGTCCGCTCGTCCAGTAACTGGAACTGATCCCAATGGAAGTCTTCTGGAAAATACGTATCTCCTTCTAATTGGGCATCGATGACAGTCTGGTAAAGCTCCTCTAGATAAGGCTCGAAAAGGCGAATCACCTTCTCCCCACCGATAATAAAGAGTGACTGATCCTGATCCTTATACCAGTCTAAAACATCCTCTACAGAAGTTTTTAACAAGACCTTTTCATTCTCTACATCATACTTGTCATCTCTAGAGAGAATGATATTGGTCCGATTTGGAAGGACACGTTTGTTTAACCCTTCGTAGGTAACTCTCCCCATAAGGATCGCATGGCCCGTTGTCGTTTGTTTAAAGTGTTGCAATTCAGATGGTAAATGCCAAGGCATGACCTGGTCCTTGCCGATAACTCCATTCTTTGTCTGAGCCCAAATACCAATTACTTTCTTACTCATTCTTACATCCTTTACACTGATACTTCTATTTTATCAAATTTTTTTAGAAAAGACTGTTTCCAACTATTGGTTCATTGACCAAAACTTTACAAGTTTTTCGTCAAAAAAAACCGCGATTTCTCGCGGTTTTGATCAGACAAATCCTAAATCTTAGTCTTCTTTTTTGCGTTTAGCAAGTCCGAATAATGAGAGACCAGTCAAGGCGCTAAGAATAGCAAGACCAGTTTTAGAAGTTTCCTCTGTACCAGTTTCAGGAAGAACTGCTGTTTCATCAGATGGATTGATGAATTTAGTTTCCTTAGTTTCTGGAACTGGTTTTGGATCTGGCGTTGGAACTGGATCCGGAGTTGGTGCCGGTGTAGGAACCGGAGTTGGTGTTGGCACTGGATCTGGTGTTGGCACTGGATCTGGTGTTGGAACTGGATCTGGTGTTGGAACTGGATCTGGCGTTGGCACTGGATCTGGCGTTGGCACTTTCTCATAAACGTGCTCTGTATCACCGTTTGGAAGTTTCTTAGTCTCTACGAAGCGGTAGCCTGGAATATCTCTCTTAGGATTTTCACCATCCTCGATTGGATAACCTGGAATCTCGTTACCTTCCTTATCCTTATGATTAGTTTTCACTTTCTCATAAACATGTTCTGTGTCACCATTTGGAAGCTTCTTACTCTCTACGAAGCGGTAGCCTGGAATATCTTTCTTAGGTTGTTCATTGTCTTCAGTTGGATATCCCGGTATTGCTTTACCTTCTTTGTCTACAAATGTAGTAACAGGAAGTACAGTTGGTGTGTACGTTGCAGAAGCTTTTGTTCCATTCATATCTTCACGGACAACAGTTACAGATGGAGCTTTTCCAGTAAATTCTGGTTCTGGTTTGAAGGTTACTGTTCCATCTGGAGCTACTGTATAAGTACCAACTCCCTCAACTGTTTTAGTTGTTGAACCATCGTCAAATGTAGCTGGAACCTCATCATTCATAGGAACACGACTGTCGCCTTCCTTGAAGCTTGGTTTACCAGATTGTTCTTGTCCTTTAGGGCCAATAGTTGTGGCTGGTTCACCTGTTGGTGTTACTGGTGTTACTGTTGGTGTGTACTTAGCTGTTGCTGGTGTACCGTTCTTATCTACACGTTTAACAGTCACGCCTGTTCCTGTTCCGATGAATGATTTTTCTGGTACGAATGTAACTGTTCCATCTGGAGCTACTGTGTAAGTTCCTTCGCCTGGAATTGTTTTCGTTGTTGAACCATCTTCGAATGTTGCTGGTACATCATCATCCATAGGTACATTTGGATTACCTTCTGTGAAGGTAGGCTTACCTGTTTGTGTTTGACCTTGGATATCAGTAGATGTTGCTGGATCTGCAGTTGGAACTACTGGAGTAATCTTAGGTGTGTAGGTTGTTTCTGTCGGTGTACCATTGGCATCCTTCGCTTGAACCTTAACGGCAACGACATCACCTGAGTATGTCTTATCAGTTGGTGTGAAGGTTACAACACCTGTTGCTTTATCAACTGTGAAAGTACCAATTTCTTTACCTTCTGGTGACTTAGCAACTACTGAAGCTGCTGGCTGGCCATTTTCATCAATAAGAGTAATGGTATCCTTGTCGATTGGTGCAACTGGGTCACCTTCTGTGAAGGTAACAGTACCAGTTTGAACAACACCTTGAGGAGCTATTGATTCAGCAGGTGTCGCTGTTGGTGTTACAGGGGTTACTGTTGGTGTGTACTTAGCTGTTACTGGAGTACCATTCTTATCGACACGTTTAACAGTCACGCCTGTTCCTGTTCCTGTGAATGATTTTTCTGGCACGAATGTAACTGTTCCATCTGGAGCTAATGTGTAGGTCCCTTCACCTGGAATTGTCTTAGTCGTTGAACCATCTTCAAATGTAGCTGGTGTATCATCATCCATTGGGACTACTGGATCACCTTCTGTAAACTTAGGTTTACCTGTTTGGGTTTGGCCTTGTTTATCAATTGAAGTGACTTCTTCAGCTGTAGGAGTTACTGGAGTTACAGTTGGTGTGTACTTAGCCGTTGCTGGTGTACCGTTCTTATCTACACGTTTAACAGTCACACCTGTTCCTGTTCCGATGAATGATTTTTCTGGTACGAAGGTTACACTTCCATCTGGAGCTACTGTGTAAGTTCCTTCGCCTGGAATTGTCTTCGTTGTTGAACCATCTTCGAATGTTGCTGGGACATCATCATCCATAGGTACATTTGGATTACCTTCTGTGAAGGTAGGCTTACCTGTTTGTGTTTGACCTTGGATATCAGTAGATGTTGCTGGATCTGCAGTTGGAACTACTGGAGTAATCTTAGGTGTGTAGGTTGTTTCTGTCGGTGTACCATTGGCATCCTTCGCTTGAACCTTAACGGCAACGACATCACCTGAGTATGTCTTATCAGTTGGTGTGAAGGTTACAACACCTGTTGCTTTATCAACTGTGAAAGTACCAATTTCTTTACCTTCTGGTGACTTAGCAACTACTGAAGCTACTGGCTGGCCATTTTCATCAAGAAGAGTAATGGTATTCTTGTCGATTGGTGCAACTGGATCACCTTCTGTGAAGGTAACAGTACCAGTTTGAACCACACCTTGAGGTGCTACTGATTCAGCTGGAGTAGCTGTTGGTGTTACTGGTGTAACAGTTGGAGTGTACTTAGCTGTTACTGGCGTACCATTCTTATCTACACGTTTAACAGTTACACCTGTTCCTGTGCCTGTGAATGATTTTTCTGGCACGAAGGTTACAGTTCCGTCTGGTGCTACTGTGTATGTTCCTTCACCTGGAATTGTCTTAGTCGTTGAACCATCTTCGAATGTTGCAGGTGTATCATCATCCATTGGAATGTTTGGATTGCCTTCTGTGAAGGTAGGCTTACCTGTTTGTGTTTGACCTTGGATATCAGTAGATGTTGCTGGATCTGCAGTTGGAACTACTGGAGTAATCTTAGGTGTGTAGGTTGTTTCTGTCGGTGTACCATTGGCATCCTTCGCTTGAACCTTAACGGCAACGACATCACCTGAGTATGTCTTATCAGTTGGTGTGAAGGTTACAACACCTGTTGCTTTATCAACTGTGAAAGTACCAATTTCTTTACCTTCTGGTGATTTAGCAACTACTGAAGCTGCTGGCTGGCCATTTTCATCAAGAAGAGTAATGGTATCCTTATCAATTGGTGCAACTGGATCACCTTCTGTGAATGTAACAGTACCAGTTTGAACCAAACCTTGAGGAGCTACTGATTCAGCAGGTGTCGCTGTTGGTGTTACAGGGGTTACTGTTGGTGTGTACTTAGCTGTTACTGGTGTACCATTCTTATCTACACGTTTAACAGTCACGCCTGTTCCTGTTCCGGTGAATGATTTCTCTGGTACGAAGGTTACACTTCCATCTGGAGCTACTGTGTAGGTTCCTTCGCCTGGAATTGTCTTCGTTGTTGAACCATCTTCAAAGGTAGCTGGCGTATTATCATCCATTGGAATGTTTGGATTGCCTTCTGTAAACTTAGGCTTACCTGTTTGGGTTTGGCCTTGTTTGTCTTTTGAAGTTACATCTTCTGCTGTTGGAACAACCGGAGTAATCTTAGGTGTGTATGTTGTTTCAGCTGGGGTACCGTTGGCATCCTTCGCTTGAACCTTAACGGCAACAACATCACCTGAATAGGTCTTATCTGTTGGGGTGAAGGTTACAACACCTGTTGCTTTATCAACTGTGAATGTACCGATAACCTTGCCGTCTGGTGACTTAGCATCTACTGAAGCTGCTGGTTGACCATTTTCGTCAAGAAGGGTAATCGTATCTTTGTCGATTGGCGCAACTGGATCACCTTCTGTGAAGGTTACTGTTCCAGTTTGAACTACACCTTGAGGAGCTACTGATTCAGCTGGAGTTGCTGTTGGAGTTACCGGAGTTACTGTTGGTGTGTATGTTGCAGAAGCTTTTGTTCCGTTTATGTCTTCACGAACCACTGTTACTGCTGGTGCTTTACCAACAAATGATTTTTCTGGTACAAATGTAACTGTTCCATCTGGAGCTACTGTGTAAGTACCTACTCCTTCAACCTTCTTACTTGTTGTACCATCATCAAATTTAGCAGGAACAGCTTCGTTAATGGCTACTGTCTTTTCAACACCATCAATATCAGCAGTTCCACCTTTAAATTCTGGTTTACCAGTTTGAGTGGCACCTTGAACATTTATAGTTTCTGCTGGTGTTGCTGTTGGGGTTACTGGAACGATTTCTGGTGTGTAAGTTGTATCCACCTTGATACCGTTTGAACTTTCAGCTTGAACCTTAGCTGGGGTTACTTTACCAGTGTATGATTTGTCTGTTGGTGTGAAGGTTACTTGCCCTGTTACTGGATCAATAGAGAAAGTACCAATTTCAGTTGTACCATCTTCAGCAAAGGCTGGTGTGCTTGAAACTTCGTTACCATCTTTATCTAGCAATGTGTAGCTATTGTCTTTAATGGTAATAGTTTTATCTTCACCATTTACTTGAACAGTAGTTCCTGCAAAGGTTGGTGTCCCTATTTGTATTGCACCTTGGATATCTTTAGAAGTTGCAGGGTTTGCAGTTGGAACTGCTGGCACAACAGTTGGTGTGTAGGTCGCATCTGAAGTAATGGTTGCAGTCTTACCATTAGCATTTGTAATAGTAGCAGTTGCCTGAACAGTTACGCCTTTTGCAGTACCAACAAAGTCTTTTTCTGGCGTAAATGTTACTGCTCCAGTCGTTGGGTCGATAGTATAGCTACCTTCACCTGCTACTGTCACTGTTGTTTCATCAGTTGGTTGACCAGTTGCGGGATCCACCAATTTCTTGCTTGTGATTTCAGCAGTCTTGTCGTTGCTCAACTCAAATGTAGGAGTTTGTGTTTGAGGAACGTTTTGAACATCCACAGAAACCTTGTCTGTAGGAGTCACTGTGATTGGAGTAACCGTTGGTGTGTATTTAGCTGTAGCAGTCTTGATGTACTCCTGTTGGATCTTACCATCTTTGTTTCGACCAACTGGCGCTGACAATGTAACATCCACACCTTTGGCTGTACCAGTAAAGCTTGGATCTGGAGTGAAGGTTACTTCACCCGTTGAAGGATTGATCGTGTATGTTCCTTCCCCTTCAACTGTTACAGATGGCTCATCAATCGTGCGACCTGTAGCTGGATCTACCAACTTAGCAGGATATTCTGCACTTGGAGTGATTGCAATCTTGTCACCATTTGAGTTAGTCGCAGTTGTGTTAAAGGTCGGTGTTTCTTTTTGAGTTGCACCTTGAATATCTTTAGAAGTCTTGTCAACTCCTTCAATGTCAATCGGTGTTACAGTTGGAACATATTGACCATCCATAGTATTTAATTGGCCATTCACATTAGGTTCGCTATCAGGGAATTTTGTTGACCAACCAGTATCATAGCCATTATTGTCTGAGCGACGGATAGAGATACCATCAGCAGTTCCTAGGAAGTTATCCTCAGGAATAAACTCAACGTCTACATCTTTACCCTTAGCAGTAATCTTGTACTTACCTTGTCCTTGAACGACGTAGTAACCTTCTGCGTTTAGAGTTGCACGATTGCCATCTTTATCTACGATGTATGGTGCTACAGTTTCATCAATAACAGCAGTAGAATTACGTTCAAACTTGCGTTCTCCACGTGCTGTAAAGGCCACAGTTGCTGTCTGTTTTGTACCTTGAGGTCCACTTGTATCCTTAAATTCTCCTTTTGGTGGGTGGGTGATTTGAGTCTTGAAGTCTTCTACTTCACCTGAGAAGGCCATGCCAGTTGGGCTTTCGATCTCTTTCGCTTTCTTAGCGATACGAACACGAGCACCTAACTCTTTAACGCTTGGGTCGATGTAAGTCTTGCTGTTTGCAAAGGTCAACTCAACAGTACCATCTTGTGTGATTGTAGCGAGATTTGAGCGTTCATCTTCATCAAATTTACCATTTTGGTTAAAGTCTACCCATCCATAGATATGTGCTTCTGAAGCTCCATCCGTATGAGCCTCAATTGACATCTTGTAGTTGCCTGGTTTGGTACGGTCCATCTGGATCATCTCATTGGTTGTCCCTTTGAGATCATCTGGAAGCAATTGATCAATTCCTTCATCGGCCGTAGTTGCCTTATCATCACCGAACCAGTCGAGAGTTGTATTCTCATCCATATCTGGGCTAACGTTACCAAGATACGGTTGATTTACTTTAGCTCCCGTAACACCGTCTACAGTTGCAATGGTATGGACTGCCTTGCCATATGACTCAGGAGCATCTCCTTCATCAAGTGGGAAGAATCCTAGCATAGCAGACTGTTTACCACTTGAAGCGATGTAAAGTCCCACTTCAGATGCCCCACGAGTCATCACGAGTGGAACTGTGTTATTCCCTGCAGATAGGTTTGGTCCAAAAATACCGGTTCCTAGACCACCCGTAACTTTGTCAGGATTTCCAAAGTATTTCCATGCTACTGGTTTCTTTTCTGGTCCAACTTCAGTAGAATTACGAAGTGAATTTAGGTTTATATTTTTGTATTTAGGGTTAGGTCCCAAAAGGTTCTCTGTATCTTGTGGAACATAAGGTACAGAGGTGGCCGGTCTACTAGTTTTTTTCCATTCCCCAAGGTGCTGCCAACCTTCTCCGTTGGTAGTGAACATAACAAATTCACCAGGGTTAGCAGACTCACCATCGGCCATGACAATAGCTGGCTTAACTTTCTTACCACGGAAGGTTGCAGAAATTTCAAACTGAACTCCAATATTTCCACCATTCAAAGCTGAACCCATAGTAGTCTGCTTGGTTTTGGTATCAACATTTTCGTGTTTAATTTCAGTCCATTGATTTTGAGCATCAGCGACAACGTCGGCTTCCTCACCATTGTTAAAAGCTTGTCGAGCACCTGTTGAAGTAACACCCTTTACATATCCATTTTTTGCATTTGGATCATAGGTTGCTTTTTCAGCTTCTGTAGCCCCTTGCTCTTCCATCCGTTTTTTATAGATTTCAGTCGCTTGGAAAGGTTTCAAGGATTTGACTTTTACAGTGACTACATAGCCAGGCATGATTTCCTTGGTATAAGTAGCCCCAACTTGAAGTGCTAGTTTTTCTTGTAAATCTTTATTAGGAAATGCGTCATTTTTAGGAACAATGACTTTTTTTGCTCCTGTCCAGTTGGCTACATCACCAAAGTCCAACCATGTAATCTGGCTAGTTAAAGATTTTGCGTCAAGGTCTGTTGTAAAACCAGGTTTTTCAACTTTTGGAGTTGAAGTTGCATCTTCAACGTCATCCCCAATCAAGTTAGGATCATTGGCATCACCAAGAGCACGACGACTACGACGGCGAACATCAGGGGTTGCTACTGGAACAGCTGGTGTTTCTGGCGCAGGTGCTACTACAGCTGCAGAAACTGTTTCTTTATTTTTAGTTGCTGTTCCTTCTGTTCCCTTATTACTTGGGTTTGTTGTTCCTTCTGCCACTGCAGGAGTTGCTACTGGAGCCTTCTCTTCAACAGGGGCTGTTTCTGTAGCAGTTACAGGAGCTTCAGCTTGGTATGTTGTAGCTGAAGTTGAAACTTCACTTGTTGTTGAAGAAGTTGCTTCAGTTGTAATCGCAGGTTGGCCTGCTTCTTCTTTCGTTGCAACCCCTACTTGGTTCTCGGTGTTTTCATCAGCTGCGACGCTTGAAGCTGTCCCAACCATCACTAGCGTTCCTAAAAGAACCGAGCATACTCCGACATTCAATTTTCGAATTGAAAATCTGCTAATACGATCATTGAATAAATCCTTACTCACTTAAATTCCTCCAAAAATTTTAAAACTTATATTTATATTTTTACGGCTAATGCCTAACCTTATCAATTCTATCAAATTAATTTAACTATTCAAAATATAATGTCTCAAAAATTGATCAATTTTTTAAAATTTGACGATATTACTAATCATTAAATTAAAATAATAGGAAGTACGAATCATTATTTTAAAAATAACAAACGATCTTCCTATTTTTTCAACTAACAATAATCTCTATATAGCTAAATCAAACTTCAACTGAGGTTTGACAGGATCATAGTCCTCCAGTACAAAATCCTCAGCCTTGATATCGAAGAAATTTGTACCATCTGGCACGTTCAGTACCAAGCGAGGCTGGCAAGCAGAGGGCTCACGCCGGAGCAACTCTTCTGCCTGTTCGAATTGGTTATCATAGATGTGGAGGTTGTTAATAAAGTAAAAGAACTTGCCAACCTTCCAGCCAAAGTGCTTAGCGATCATCATCTGAAAGGCTACATACTGCATGGCGTTGATATGGTGCGCCACTAGCATATCATTTGAACGTTGGGTCAAAGTTGCATCCAGATAGATTTCCCCATCGACACGACGCACATCAAACATGGTTTGAAAAGCACAAGGCAAGAGCCCTTCCGACTCTTCAAATGCTTGGTAATCCCAGAGAGAAATAATATTGCGTCGATTCCAGGGGTTGGCTTCCAACTGTTTGAGTATCTTGTTGATGATGTCATGCTTTTTAACGACAGCGCCATAGCGTTCACCAATCGTTCCTGTGTCTCTCACTTCCCAATCATTCCAGTAGCGGACCTGATACTTATCATTTAGAAGCTCCAAACTATTAGACTGATCCTGGTAGATCCAGAGCATCTCCTTGATAGCCGACTTGATGGCAATAGGACGAAGGGTCGTAATCGGAAACTCGCCCTTGGCCAGATCAAACTCCATAAAAGCTCCCGTGATGTACTTGGAATTGGCTGTTGTGCCATCCTTGTACTTGGGCCGAGCTTGCTCAGACCAGACGCCTTCTTCCATAATTCTTCGAATATTTTCTTTAAAAAGGATATCTGCTTTTGTCATTCAATCTCCTTAAATACTGTAATACCTTCATTATAACACAGGATAAAAGAAAAGAGGTCCAAATGATTCGGTTTGGATCTCTTTCAAATAAAATCTATTGTAGGACAAGTGATGCAGCTCCAATAACTCCTGCATCATTTCCAAGATTAGCAAGCACCAATTGGGTTGACGTACGGACTTGTGGGAAGGTATTTTCATCAAAGACCTTTTGAACCCCATCCAAGAGGAATTGGCCTGCTGCTGATACACCACCACCGATGACAATGTTAGCTGGGTTCAAGACACTAGCGATGTTGGCACAAGCAATACCGAGGTATTGAGAGAAATGACGGTAGACAATCAAGGCCAACTCATCTCCATCTTTAGCAAGATCAAAGACTGTCTTAGCTGTGACTTCTTCGCCATCATCAATGAGACGTTTCAAGGTCGCATCTCCTGCGTATTCATCTGCATAACGGCGAGTCAAATTGACAATCCCAGTTGCTGAAGCTACTGTTTCCAAGCAACCTTTCTTACCACAGGTACAATCAAATGGACGATCAAAGTCAACAGTGATATGGCCGAGTTCACCAGCAACACCACCAGCACCGTGCAAGAGTTTTCCTTCTGCTACGATACCGCCGCCAACACCAGTTCCAAGTGTCATGAAGACGACATCCGGTTGGTTTTCACCAGCCCCTTTCCAACGTTCACCAAGGGCAGCTACGTTAGCATCATTATCGATAAAGAAAGGAATTCCCAAGGCAGACTCGATATCTTTCTTGATAGGCTGTACAGTTTTCCAGTTGAGGTTGTACGCTCCAACGACAGTTCCTTCGAAGCGATCCACTGCACCAGGAGATCCCATACCGATTCCAATAAAATCTTCTGCGGATAAGTTCAACAATTCCAAGCGGTGTTTGATGGAAGCGATGATATCAGGAACGATATGGCTTCCTTCGTCGAGGATGTTGGTCTTGATAGACCATTTCTCTTGAATCTCTCCTTCTTGCGTCAAAATGGCAAATTTAACAGATGTTCCACCTAAATCAATACCAATAATTTTTTTGGACATTTTATACTCCTTTGTTCCTATTCTCTTGACACTAGTATACCAAAATGTGAAAAGGGTTTCAATTGTTTTTCAAGAATTCTCTCAATTTCATTTACAAAAAAAAGAACCTGTCTGTAAAAACACAGACAGATTTCTTTACTCTTCGTTATGAAGTTTTAAAAAGAGTCTCAAGGATTGAACGCCAATTATGAAAAAGAACAATCCCAAAATATGTAACAAGAAGACACTAATAGATAGAGGACTAACAATGAGAAACAATCCTGTAAACAGTTGAATAAGCCCCCAAAAAGTAAACTTCTTGGATAATTCTTCAGAACGCTTAGAAAGATAATGAGCCTTACGCAAACTCAAGGCAGACTTATATAAGAGCCAAATTCCAAGTGTAATCGGAAAGACAATCGGCAAGGTCTTGTAGCCATACAGCAAGAGATAGACTGCAAATACTAGCGAGACCACGCTTTGAAATAAATAGGGATCCGACAAGGTCGCTTGGGTCCGTAGACGGTAGTAACGTGATAAGCGCGAAACTGATATCAAGAAAAAGCCCAGAGAAATCAACCAACTAAAGGTGGCAATTTTTTCGATTGGATTTACAAAGAGAATAAAACCAATGCCACAAAATAAAAACGATGACAATAAAAGACTGTATTTACTAATATGGTGCATCCTTCCTCCTTTAGTTTTCTGCCAACTCACTCAGGTACTCATACCGTTCATACTTGGCTAAGAGCCGCTCGTTTTCTTCATCCATCTGACGTTGGAGACTGGCCAACTTACCAAAGTCAGAACCATTCTCATTCATCTCAGCCTCGATGGTTGCAATCTTGTTTTCAATCTCTTCGATCTCACTCTCAATGGTCGCCCACTCCTGCTTTTCCTGGTAGCTCATCCGTTTCTTTTCTTCTCGGACTTTGACTACCTTTTCTTTTTCAGGCTTGCTACTTTCAGCTACCACTTCTAGCTCAAACTTTTTCTCATCTAGATAGTCGGTATAGTTGCCGAAAAACTCACGAATGCTTCCATTTTCAAATGCTAGAATCTTAGAAGCAACCTTGTCTAGGAAATAGCGATCGTGGCTAACGGTGATGACTGGTCCACCAAAGCCTTGTAGGAAGTTCTCTAACACTGTCAAGGTCGCGATATCCAAATCATTGGTCGGTTCGTCCAAGAGCAAGACATTTGGTTTTTCGATGAGAAGTTTCAAGAGATAAAGACGCTTCTTCTCCCCACCAGAAAGTTTCTCAATCAAGGTGCCATGGGTTGAACGAGGGAAGAGAAATTGCTCCAACAATTCGGCAATTGATGTAGATCCTGCGCTGGTCTTGACTTCTTCCGCCACTTCTTGCAGAAAGTTGATCATCCGCTTGCTTTCATCCAAGCCTTCGATCTGTTGTGAGAAGTAAGCAATCCGTACCGTTTCTCCAATAATGACCTTCCCAGCAGTTGGTTGAAGTTTCCCAGCAATGAGGTTGAGCAAGGTTGACTTCCCAACTCCATTATCTCCTACAATACCAATCCGATCTTTGTTTTGAACCAATAGATTAAACCGCTGCAGAATCGGTCCTTGATCATAGGCGAAATCGACATCTTGAAATTCGATGACTTTCTTACCGATTCGACTGGTTTCAAAGGACATTTCTAGATCTGTTTCTGTAACCTGGTGAGATAGGTCCTTTTTGAGGTCGTGGAAACGATTGATCCGAGCCTGTTGCTTGGTAGCACGCGCCTGCGGTTGGCGACGCATCCAGGTCAATTCTTGCTTATAGAGTTGTTGCTTCTTGTGAAGAAGAGCCGCATCCCGTTCGTCCTGCTCAGCTTTTAAGCGAACGTAATCCTGATAATTTCCTTGGTATTCGATTAGACCGCCACGATCCAATTCGAAAATACGAGTTGAAATATTATCCAAGAAATAACGGTCATGGGTGATGAAAAGTACGGTTTTCTTAGAGTTCTTCAAGAAGTTGGTCAACCATTCGATGGTATCAATATCCAGATGGTTGGTCGGCTCATCTAACAGCAACAAATCATGGTCTCCCAAGAGAACCTGTGCTAGCTGGACACGGCGACGCAGTCCACCAGACAAACTCCCAACCTTAGCAGATAAATCCTGAATCCCCAGCTTGGTCAAGACTGTTTTGACTTGGCTTTCGATTTCCCAAGCATTGAGAGAGTCCATCTCCGCCATGACTTTTTCCAGTTTTGCTTGCTGGCTCTCATCGTACTGGCTCATCAACAATTCATACTGACGAATCAATTGGAGCTCTTTCACATCTTCTGACAAGACTGTATCGAGGACCGTCTTATTATCATCAAATTGAGGTTCTTGGGTCAGATAACCAATCTTATAATCATTCTTTGCAGAAAAAGGGGAACGATCTCCGTCATAGCCTGCACGACCAGACAAAACATCTAAGAGAGTCGTTTTCCCTGTCCCATTGACCCCGATTAGTCCAATTCGATCCAGCTCATGAATGATAAAAGAAATATCTTTAAAGACCGTCTTATCCCCGACGGACTTGGTTAGTTTTTCAACAATAAAATCGCTCATACTTCCCCCTTCTCGGCTTCAAGATAGCGGCTCAAAAAATCACCAATGGCTTGTTTGTCATTCTCTAATTCACCATCTACAATGGCCCATTCAATGGCAGAAAGCACTTGTCCCAGGCCTGGACCTGGTTTTAAGCCATATTCCTTCATCAACATCCCACCATTGACCACGATTTCGTGCTTATCATGAATAGCTAGAGAATCATACAATTCTTCGATGATTTGGAAATCTACGGGCAATCCATGAGCCTGACGCAGTTCTTCCGCTAACAAGAGAAGTCTACGGTCATAGCGATAGACAAACCGACGATTTAAACTAGCCTTTTCACGCAAGCGGTAGATTTCAACCAACTGCTCCACCTTCTTAGCGAAGTCACGAGAGGTTTTCCATTTCTTGAAGAAAGAAGAGACCTTTTTCTCATCTAAGGTCAAGAGTAAGGCGGCCCAAGCTTGCTCGGAACTCGTAAAGGTATAGTCCATGGACAGCTGGAACAGTTTCTCTAGTGACGATTGGCTGTTTTGTAAGAGAGGGAGGTACTGATAGCTTTTGCTAGCAATCACACCTTCTAAGCCCTTGCGCCAAAAAGGAGCTAAGAGAAGCTTATCCAACTCAATAAAGACCCGTTCGACAGAGATTTTCTCCAACAAAGGAGCGCAATCTGTCATGGCCTTAAAGGTTGCTTCTTCTAGATCAAAACCAAGACTGGCCTGAAACCGAAAACCACGCATAATCCGAAGAGCATCCTCGTTGAAGCGTTCTGTCGCTACACCAACAGCGCGCAAAATTCGGTTCTTCAAATCTTCCAGTCCATCGAAGAGGTCAATAATTTCTCCTTCTTCACTCAAGGCAAAGGCATTGACGGTGAAATCGCGGCGCTTGAGATCTTCTTCTAAGGAACGGACAAAATTAACCGCACTGGGTCTTCGAAAGTCGACGTAGACATCCTCTGTCCGAAAGGTGGTAATTTCATATTCTTGATGATTTTCAAGAACCAACACCGTCCCGTGTTCAATCCCGACATCAATGGTCCGCTCGAAAATAGCCTTGGTCTCTTCCGGGTAAGAGGAAGAAGCGATGTCTACATCGTGGATGGGACGACCTAAAATAGCATCCCGTACAGAGCCCCCGACGAAATAAGCTTCATATCCAGCTTTTCGAATCTTTTCTAATATTGGCAAAGCCTCCTGAAATTCAGAAGGCAGTTTTTTTAATCTCATAATAGATGTTCTAAACCATAGACAAGCTCATGACGCTTGACTACTTCTTTTACTCCTAGATTGACCCCTGTCATGAAGGACGCCCGATCGTAGGAATCGTGGCGTAAGGTCAATCCTTCTCCTTGACTACCGAAAATCACTTCTTGATGGGCTACCAGACCAGGCAAGCGAACCGAATGGATGTGCATGCCTTGGTAGTTGGCACCGCGAGCACCTGGAAGACTCTCTTCTTCATCTGGCGCTCCCTGCTCTTGTGGTTGACGGACCTGGCTAATCAGCTCAGCTGTCTTCACAGCAGTCCCACTCGGTGCATCCTTCTTCTTATCATGATGCAACTCGATAATCTCTACATTCGGGAAATACTTAGCTGCCTGCGCTGCAAATTGCATGAGCAAGACTGCTCCAATGGCAAAGTTTGGCGCGATGAGACCTCCAAGACTCTTCTCACGAGACAATTCAATCAAGTCAGTGATTTCTCCAGTTGTAAATCCAGTTGTCCCAACCACAGGCGCTAGTCCATGCTCCAAAGCAAAGCGGGTATGTTCATAAGCAACTTTAGGGATGGTGAAGTCAATCCACACATCCGCATCCAGCGACAAAACCCCTTCTTTGTCATGAAAGACCGGAATACCCGCCAGCTCGTTTTCAGACGCATGGGGATCAACCAAGCCAACTAGTTCAAGCTCGGGGTCTTCTAACACCATGTGATAAGCCGCTTGGCCCATTCTCCCTTTAAAACCTGCAATCACTACTCTAATTGGCATGTTTTCTCCTTATACTTTCGGTACAAAACTGATAGCAACACTATGATTTCCTAAGTGCGTACCAATGACACTGCCAAAGGTCGCAAATGGAATCTCACCAGCAAAACCGTCTTGATGAAGAATATCTCGAAGCGTTTCTGCTTTATCCAGTGCATTCCCATGGATGATAATGATCTGATAGTCTTTATCTGCAGTTCCTTCTTTGACAATCTCAGCTAAGCGTTTGATGGCTTTTTTCTCAGTCCGGACTTTCTCGTATACCTCAATCACGCCTTCCTCGTTAAAATAGAGGATGGGCTTGATGCTGAGGAGATTCCCTAGAATCGCCGCTCCATTGGAGAGACGACCCCCTTTGACCAAGTGATTGAGATCATCAACCATGATGTAGGCAGAAGTCCCATCGATTTGTGTCTGGATGTTGGCTAGAATTTCATCAAAAGAACGGCCTTCATCAGCCCATTTAACTGCTTCTTCAGCCAACCACCCAAGAGGGGGCGCTGGTAATCTTAGAATCTGGAAAAGCGATCGTAAGATTTGGGAATTCATCTTTCATATACTGGATATTCTGATAGAAACCAGAAATACCAGAAGAAAGGAAAATCCCTAAAACATGGGTATAGCCTTTAGCCTCTAGTTGCGGTAAGAGTTCTTCTAATTCCGCGATACTAGGTTGGCTGGTTTTCGGAAGTTCAGAAGAAGCTTCCATCTTTTGATAGAACTCTTCTGCTGTCAGATTTTTACCTTCTACGTAAGATACTCCATCAATGACAACTGGAATATCTAGGACAAATAAATTATCGTGTCCTCTTGATTCATCTGATAGATAGGCAGAAGAATCTGTGATGACTGCTAATTTCATGCATTAAAACTCCAAATTAATCCCTGGTAAATCAAGGGCGATTTCAGTTACCTCATAAGTCAAACGATTCAGCATATTCAAGCAAGGACGAGCTAATTCTTCCACTTCTTCTTTGCTAAACTCACTTGGCTCGTTGACCAAACGGTTGTGAATGTGGTTGATTTGGGTAATGGTCCCGCTGATGACAAAGCCATCAAAGACAATCATATAGGTTAAAATAACGATTAAAGAGGTTGTCTTTAACTCTGTATCGCGTTGAATCAATTGAAAGTTGACGTCTACTTTTGTCTCGGGAGTTCCATTTTCTTTTTCCCATTCAAAGTTACGAGCATCATAATGATACTGGCTGACGAATTCTTTTTCACGTTGGATATCCATACTTGTTCTCCTAAAAATAAGCGTTATGAAAATTATACCATAAATTAAATCAAGATTCTATTGCAGAACCATGTCTTTTCACACTGTTTTCTATCAGAGAAAAAAGAAAGAGGCTGGGGAAATCCCAGCCTTTTCGTCATGTTTAGTTTTTAGGTTTGCGAAGCAATCCAAACAAGATACCACTTACAACTGCACCGATCAATACGAACAAGATGTAAAGAAGTGGATTTGATGTAAGAGCGATAACGAAGATTCCTCCGTGAGGAGCCATGAGTTTCAAGCCTGCAAGACCAACAAGAGCACCTGTCAATGCTGAGCCTGCGATGAAGCTAGGGATGGCACGAGCTGGGTCAGCTGCACCGAATGGAATGGCACCTTCTGTGATGAAGGAAAGACCCATAACAATGTTTGTCAAACCAGAATCGCGTTCTTCTTGTGTGAATTTATCTTTGAACAATACAGTTGCTACGAATACTGCCAATGGAGGAACCATACCAGCTGCCATAACGGCTGCCATAACAATAGAACCACCTGAAGCAACAGATTCAGCAAGTGTACCTGTAGCGAAGACATAAGCGGCTTTATTCACTGGTCCACCCATATCGACAGCCATCATACCACCGACGAGTAGTCCAAGAAGGACAGCTGAGCTACCTGACAAGCTTGAAAGGAAGTCGTTAAGACCAGTATTGATAGCAGCCATTGGAATATTGATGAGGAACATCAAGAATCCTGTCAAACCAACACCAAGTAATGGCAAGAGAAGGATTGAACGGATACCATCAAGAGAACGTGGAAGACCTGCTAGAGCTTTACGAAGAACAAGAATCACTCCACCTGCAAGGAAACCACCAACTAAGGCACCAAGGAAACCAGATGATACTGCTCCTGGCAACTCACCTTTAGCAGCGCCGTAGGCAATATTACCAAATGCTGACCCTGAGCTAGCAATAGATCCAGCGATAAAACCTGCTACAAAACCAGGTTTTTCAGCGATTGAGA
Source organism: Streptococcus sp. (assembly GCF_030825805.1). Taxonomy (GTDB): domain Bacteria; phylum Bacillota; class Bacilli; order Lactobacillales; family Streptococcaceae; genus Streptococcus. The sequence goes on along the minus strand of NZ_JAPJPF010000003.1, from coordinate 1,520 downwards.
ATCCGATGTAACCTGCAAGTACAGGAAGCATGAAGCCAAAGGCTGCACCACCGATTGTTTTAAATTGGGCTGCTAGTTCATGATAAGAACCAAGTTGAGACAATTGATCTTGAGGCACCCCAAGAATTTGGTCAATCAAGAAGGCAAGGGCAATCAAGATACCACCACCGATAACGAATGGAAGCATTTGAGAAACCCCACTCATCAAGTGTTTGTAGAAGGCTCCAGCCAAACTCAATTTTTCTTGGCTAGCGCTAGCTTGTGCAGCATTTTCAGCGTGGAAGACTTCTGCTTTGCCATCCAAGATGGTTTGAATCAATTCTTCTGTTTGACGGATACCTGCTGCGACTGGTTTAGAAATCAATTTTTTGCTATCAAAACGAGCGGTTTCAACTCCCTTATCTGCTGCAATGATGACCCCTTCAGCTTTTGCGATTTCTTCAGCTGTCAAGCGGTTGCCGACACCAGATGCTCCGTTGGTTTCAACGCGGACTGTAACACCCATTTCTTCCCCTTTTTTGATGAGGGCTTCTTCTGCCATGTAAGTGTGGGCGATACCAGTTGTACATGCTGTAACAGCAACGATAAGCGGCTTGTCAGATGAAGCTGCTTCTTTGACTGCTTCTGCTTTTTTCGCTTCTTCAGCTGCAGCTTCTTGCTCTTCTGCATCAAAGGCTGCGATCACTTGATCAGGTGTGCTTGCTTGGCGAAGTTTGTCCGCAAATCCTGGTTTCATCAAGTATTTAGACAATTCAGCAAGGGCTGCCAAGTGAGTGTCATTTGCTCCTTCTGGAGCGGCGATCATGAAGAACAAGTCTGTTGGCTGTCCATCAAGTGATGCATAGTCCACACCCTTGTTTGATTTTGCGAACAAAACCGTTGCTTCTTTGACAGCTTCATTTTTGCTGTGAGGCATAGCAATTCCATCACCCAAACCAGTTGAAGTTTGTGCTTCACGGTTCATGATTCCAGTTTTAAAAGTTTCAAAATCTGTCACCACACCATTGTTAACGAGCGATTGGACCATCTCATTGATCACGCCCTCTTTATCTGTTGCCTGAAGGTCAAACAACATCACGTTTTTATTTAAAACGTCTTGAATTTTCATAGTTTTTCTACCTCTACTTTTTCATAAGTTTCTTTTATATAGTCAGCTGTCGCCAAATCATCTGAGAAGGTGGTTGCTGTGCCACAAGCCACGCCCCATTTGAAGGCTTCGATGACATCTCCCGTCGTTGCGAGCTTCCCAGTGAAACCTGCCACCATGGAATCTCCAGCCCCGACAGAATTCTTCACTTGACCCTTGATTGGTTTTGCGAAGTATGTGCCACTAGGGCTTACCAGAAGAGCACCATCACCCGCCATGGAAATAATGACGTTTTGTGCGCCCTTGGCCAAGATTTCTTTGGCGTAGCGTTCAATTTCTGGCAACTCTGTCAAGGTAACACCAAAAATAGCTCCCAACTCATGGTTGTTTGGTTTGACCAATTGGGGATTGAACTCCAAGGAATCAATCAAGG
>NZ_JAPJPF010000068.1 GCF_030825805.1 Streptococcus sp. | reverse complement strand
AAATCAACGAAGCACTTGTCGTTGAATTCTACAACAAAATGCTTTAATTTTAAGAAAAAACTTGCAGAAAGCCTACAACAGTGGGCTTTTTGTTTTGTCTTCAATCCTCGATTTCTGGGTTTGTTCAGTTATTTGCTCCCTAAGTTTACTTCATAGAAAGAAATGTCCGCCTGTAAAAATAGGCGGTTTTTCTTTTACAAAATAAATAACAACTCTCCTGATTTGGAGATTTTTGTGACCAAATACCTAAAATAATAAACAAAATAGCGATTTTTTCTTCTCAGATTGTCCATTTTGTTAAGATGAAACAAACGATTGGAAAGGGTTCTTATGGGATTTAAGAAAAAACATTATCGCCAACAAGTTGATATGAGAGACTGCGGTGTTGCTGCTTTGGCCATGGTCTTTGGCTACTATGGCTCATACTATTCTTTGGCCAGTCTGCGGGAGAAGGCAAAAACGACTGCAGATGGAACGACCGCCTTAGGTCTGGTCAAGGTGGCTGAGGAGTTGGGATTTGAGACACGCGCCTTCCGAGCAGATCGCACACTTTTTGACTTGGAAGGAGTGACCTATCCATTGATTGTCCACGTGATCAAGGATGGGCGTCTCCCTCATTATTACGTAGTCTATAAGAAAGATAAAAAGCATCTTTACATAGCCGATCCAGATCCAAAGGTAAAGATGACCAAATTGACGATCGAGGAGTTTGAAAAGGAATGGACAGGGATTGTCATTGCCTTGGCCCCGACTCCAGCCTATCAACCAAGTAAAGAAAAGAAAAATGGGCTTTTAGATTTTGTCCCTCTTTTGTTTAAACAGCGGCAATTGGTTCTGCATATTGTTCTTGCAACGTTATTGGTGACCCTCATCAATATTGTGGGTTCTTACTACCTACAATCGATTATTGATACCTATGTGCCTGATCAGATGAAGCAGACGCTGAGTGTGATTTCACTAGGGTTGATCGTGGTTTACATCTTACAGCAAGTCCTGACCTATGCGCAAGATTACTTGCTTCTTGTTTTAGGCCAACGCTTGTCTATTGATGTCATTCTATCCTATATTAAGCATGTTTTTCAGTTGCCTATGAGTTTCTTTGCGACTCGACGGACAGGAGAAGTGGTGTCACGTTTTACAGATGCCAACCGCATTATCGATGCTCTGGCTAGTACGCTGCTCTCAATCTTTTTGGATCTGTCTATTGTTTTGATTTTATCAGTAGTCCTGTTTAGCCAAAATGCTCACCTCTTTTTCTTGACTATTCTCTTGCTACCGATTTATGCGGTCATTATTTTTGCCTTTATGAAGCCTTTTGAGCGCTTAAATAATGAAACCATGGAAGCCAATAGTGTCTTGTCTTCTTCTATTATCGAAGATATCAATGGGATTGAAACCATCAAGTCTCTTACCAGTGAACGCAGTCGCTATCAAAAGATTGACTCAGAATTTGTGGATTATCTGAAGAAGTCCTTTGCCATGAGCAAGGCGGAGAGTCTGCAAAAGGGGCTCAAACACTTGGCCCAGTTGATTTTGAATGTCTTGGTCTTGTGGTTGGGAGCTCATTTGGTCATGAAGCAAGAATTGAGCTTGGGGCAGTTGATCACCTACAACACTCTCCTTGTTTATTTCACAGGTCCTCTAGAGAACTTGATCAACCTCCAAACCAAACTTCAAGCAGCCCGAGTGGCCAATACTCGTCTGAATGAAGTCTATTTGATAGACTCTGAGTTCGCAGAGAAGAAGCCTCTTCAAGATCGTGAGGCTCTCGATGGTGATCTGGTTTTTGAGGGAGTGGACTACAAGTACGGTTTTGGAGCTAACGTTCTTACCGATATCAGTCTCACGATCAAAAAAGGGAGCAAGGTAAGTTTTGTTGGTATTTCAGGTTCTGGAAAAACCACGCTAGCAAAGATGATGGTGAATTTCTACCAACCCAATAAAGGGACGATTCGCCTGGGAGGAACGGATATCCAGCAAGTGGATAAGACCTTGCTCCGTCAACAAATCAATTATTTACCCCAGCAGCCCTATGTCTTTAACGGTACGATTTTAGAGAACTTGTTACTGGGAGCGCGGGAAGAAACTAGTCAGGAAGATATCTTGCGCGCTGTTGAAATCGCAGGAATTCGAGAAGACATTGAGCGTATGCCCCTCAATTACCAAACAGAATTAACTACGGATGGCATGGGAATCTCTGGTGGTCAACGGCAGCGGATTGCCTTGGCGCGTGCCTTATTAACGGACGCTCCGATTCTGATCTTGGATGAAGCGACCAGCAACCTGGATATCTTGACGGAGAAGAAAATTGTGGACCGCTTGATGGCCTTAGACAAAACGATTATCTTTATCGCCCATCGGTTAACGATTGCAGAACGGTCTGAAAAAGTCTTCCTCATGGACCAAGGTCGTCTGAAGGAAGAAGGGAACCATGAAGAACTGCTGAAAAAGAATGGCTATTACAACCATTTGGTTACTTGTTAAGAGAGGACTAGGAGAAAAAAAGAGAGTATGATGAACGAAAAATATTTTGAAAGTGCAGAATTCTATCAGAAACGTTTCCATAATTTTGCTAGTTTATGGGTAGTCCCTTGTTTTCTTTTACTACTGTTTATTGTCGGTTTCTCTGTCTTTGCCAAGAAGGAAGTGACCTTATCTAGTCGTGGGACGATTGAAGCAACGCGCGTGGTGGACCAAATCCAGTCAACGAGTAATTCTCCCATTCAAGTCAACCATTTGAAGGAAAATAAAGAGATTAAGAAGGGAGAAATCTTGGTAGAATACCAAGAGAATCAGGAAAAACAACAAGGAATGAGCTTAACGCAACAGCTCGACCTCTTGAAGAAACAAGAGGAACAATTAAAATTGTTGAAAACGAGCATTGAGTCTGGGGAGAGCCAGTTTACAGGAAATGAGCATTTTGGGTATGACCAGCTGTTTAAGGATTACCAGCAACAAATAGCGATTCTCCAAGCGCAAGCTCATCAACAAAATGCAACCATTGCTTCTCAAAATGCCAGTGCAAGTTCCAGTCAAGCAGAAATTGGCCAAGCTATCCAAGACCAAGAGAAGCGATTAGCTGATTACCATAGTCTAAAATCAGCTCTACTAGAGGGAAGAAGTCTGGATGCGACTCATCCACTTTACTCTCTCTACCAGAGTTACGCTCAGCAACCACATGGAGAAGAAAACGCTCAAGCACAAGCTTCTTTTATCAGTCAGCTAGATAGTCAAATCCAGCAGTTAGAGGCAAGTATTTCTAATTATCGAATCCAATATGCGGGATCCGGAAGCCAACAAGCTTTTTCGACCAGCTTAGATAGTCAAATAGCCTCCCTGAAAGCTCAACAGCTGAGTAAGATTGGACAAGATTTACTGCTTCTTTCTCAGCAAATCGCAGATCTAGACAGTAAGTTAAAAACACAAGAAAATCTTCTTCAGAAGACTCGGATTCTAGCCAAGGATGAAGGGGTGATTCATTTGAATGATGAAACAAAAGGAGCGAATATTGTAGCAGAAGGTACTCCTTTGGCTCAAGTTTATCCTCTCATTCAGAAAGAAAAAGAAGTCAAGATTGTCACCTATATCCCTTCAAAAGATATAGCCACGATTCATGTAGGTGATCGGATTCGCTTTAGCACACAGGGAAGTAAACAAAAACCAATTACGCTAGAGGCCCGTATTAGCTCAATTGCTTCGAGTGCCACTCGGACAGAACAGGGGAACTTTTTCAAAATAGAGGGAATTCTCCGTCTCAAGGATCAGGAGGCCAAACTCCTACGATACGGTTTAGAAGGGAAGTGTGTCCTGATCACAGGAGAGAAATCTTACTTCAGTTTCTTTGTGGATCAATTTTTAGGAGCAGGGAACTAAAGAAACATAACATAAAAGAGGCTGGGACAAAAGTCCTAGCCTCTCAATTGTCTTTGGATTATCGAGCAA
>NZ_JAPJPF010000067.1:2459-3986 GCF_030825805.1 Streptococcus sp. | reverse complement strand
AAAGCGCTTCTTCCTAATACAGGTGAAGTTGCAGCAACTGGATTTGTATTCTCAGGAGCCTTTGTGTTAGCAGGTGCAGTCGTATTGAAACGAAAATTGTCTATTAAATAAACAATGAGTTTCTACATAAGGGGAGAGCATGAGCTCTCTCTTTTTTGGGAATGTATTATGGAGAAAAGGGATGAAATTATCAATCTTAATAACCCTCTTGAATGAGGAGCTGGTGCTTCCTCAAACCCATCGTGAAATTTCTAATCAGCTTGAGAAAATGTTAGGAAAAGAGCTCTCTGATTATGAAATCCTCTACATCGATGATGGAAGTAGTGACAAAACCTTTGAGTTAATTGAAGAATTTGCAAGAGAAAACGACCGCATCAAATATATCCGTTTCAGTCGAAATTTTGGACGAGAGAGTGGCATCTTGGCTGGTTTTAAATATGCCAGTGGGGATGCGGTGATGGTCATGGATGGGGATCTCCAGCATCCACCATACTTGATTCCCTTATTCTTAGAAGCTTATAATGAGGGCTATGATATTGTTAGTGGCCAACGAACTCGTGAAGGGGAATCTTTTGTAGGAAGTTCCTTTGCACGTTTGTTTTACTTCTTGTCAAACCGCTCCATGGATGTTCACCTAACGGACGGGAAATCGGAATTAAGACTGCTTAGCCGAAAAGCGATGGAAGCCTTTGTGTCAATGCCAGAGTACAATCGTTTTAATAAAGGTTTGTATGAATGGATTGGTTTCAAAGAGAAAGTAATTCCTTATAAGAATGAAACTCGTAAGGCTGGAAAGAGCAAGTTTGGTTTTAAGAAATCTTTGAATTATGCGATTCAAGGAATTATTTCTTTTAATGATCGCCCTCTCCGTGTTTGTATTCAATTCGGTTTCATCTGTTTAGGGCTAGCTCTTTTATATCTAGTTTTTGAGTTGATGAAATATATCTTCGCTGCTGGGAATTATGTGAGTGGTTATTTCACAACGATTGCGGCTATTATATTATTTAGTGGAGTTCAACTCATCTTCATTGGAATTCTTGGAGAGTATATTGGCAAGATCTATTACGAAGTGAAGCGTCGTCCTCATTTCATTATTGAAGAGACCAATATCGAACAAGCGAAGAAAAATCATATCGGCTAAAGAAGATAGGAGAAAACATGTTAATCTGGTTCATGCGTTGGCAAGAGTTTTGGAAAAAACATCCAAAGAAAGTTCTCTATGCTGCAAGTGCCCTGCTCCCAATGACCATCATGCTCATTGTGTGGGCTTTTATAGGGATGTATCCTTTTGGAAGCAAGAGTCTGATGGCTGTTGACTTTGGACAGCAATATATCAGTTTCTTTGGCTTGCTAAAAAATGCCATCTTGACGGGGGATCTATCTAGTTTGAGTTATTCTTTCACCAAGTCTCTTGGTGGAGATATGATCGGTGTGCTCGGCTACTATTTAATGAGTCCCTTCAACATCATCTACATTCTAGCTCCCCTCAAATATTTTGGGGCAGCAGTATTTTTAACCATTTGGCTC
>NZ_JAPJPF010000067.1:0-2359 GCF_030825805.1 Streptococcus sp. | reverse complement strand
TTCATCGCTCTGTATGCCTGCTACTATGTATCGCCAAGATTGCTGATTGAGGGAGATCTAAAGGCAAAGATTAAAAACTTTAGTATCCCTTTGTTGCAAGCGGTGATCTATTCGATTATTGGGATTGCGACAGCTTCGGTCTTGCTCTTGCCTGTATTTTTCAACCTGATTGAAAGTAAGGGGCAAGTTGGCGGAGGTATGAGCTTCTCATTTGCCTTCCAAATTAACCCCTTAGATATTCTTTCTAAGTTGGTTGTTGGTGGTTTTGATACAACATCAGGATGGTCAGCGGGTCCCAACCTTCCCAATATTTATATTGGAGCGCTTGGTTTTCTTGGTTTTATCTTTTATTTCCTATCGCAAAAAGTTGAAAAAGCAAAAAAATGGGCTGCAGGGATTGTTACTCTCATTTTCCTGATTTCCTTTGTGAATGAATTTGTCAGTAAGATATGGCATATGGGACAAAATCCAGCCGGTTTCTTCTTCCGTTTTTCTTGGCTATTTTCATTCTTTATGCTAGTCCTAGCTTATCAAGCGATGAAGCAGAAGATCGTTATTTCTAAAAAAACCAACTGTATCATCGGCTTGGGCTTGCTCTTGTCGGTAGTTTATCTCTATTTCCATCAGTATAGTTTTATCTCAAAGACTCAACCGCAAGCGATCAGTCGTTTCCTCTCTAAGTTCTCTATTCTAAGTGTTCTGGGAATAGCAGCGGTAACCTGCTTCATCTTCTATGCGTATTGGGAAAAATCTCAGAAGAGCCAATTGGAAAAAATGATTCGAATGGCTCTAGCAGCAGTATTTCTAGTACTAGCTGCCGTCTTATTAAAGACAGGTTATCTCTTATCGCAAGTGGGGATTACAGCGATGCTCTACTTGAGCATTCTCTTCATCCTAAACTTTAAGATCTCACGTTTATCCATGATTGTCGTATCTGTGCTCACAATCTTTGAGTTTGGCTATAATGCATATTTGTCCCAAGTAACATTTGGGTATGATGATGTGCACAAGTTTGCAGATGCGACCGTTTCAGTCAAGCGCGTGACAGACAATATCCAAGAAAATGCAGATCAAAAATTCTATCGGATTGCCACAGATTTTGCCTATTCCAGAACAGTTCCTTCCTTGGTGTCCTATCCAGGCTTAAGTACCTTTAGCTCAAGTTTGGAACGTAGCACCATGGATCACTTTGCTTTCATGGGAGATCTTGGTGTCAATGCGGCGACTCAATATTCAAATGGGACACCTTTGACAGATGCTTTATATGGTGTTCGTTACTTTATGAGTGCCAAGGATTTTGATCCCAAAGAGATTGAAGCCAATCCAGATAAGATGTACTTTTATCGATTTACAGACCGCTTTGATCTGCATCGCTATTTCACAGACAAGGTCTATGAGGATAAGCGTTATGTCGTCTATAAGAATCCAAATTCCTTCCCACTTGCATACGGGACGAACAGTCTGGTAAGGAATATACAATTTGGTGCCAATAATGCCTTTGCTAACCAGAATATTATTTTGAACTCCATGGAGGGACATCAAAAGGCCAATAATGATACCGTTGAGTACTTTAAACCGTTGGCGTTCAGCTCGATCGAAACCGAAAATGTGATTGAAGAAAAGGTCAATAAGGAAACGGGAGAAGCCATCTATAAGAGAGCGGATTCATCAAAAGATGCCATTATTCGTTATAAGGTCACTCCACGCACCAATTACACCTATTATTTCTTTACTCCTGCATCTTTGATCCAAAACCAAGATTACTCAGTCTTACTCAATAATAAATGGTTGCTCAATGCTAAAATTTTCACGCAAAGACAAATTTGGCAGTTGACAGATCAAACTGAAAACCAAGAAACCGTTATTGAATTTAGATTTAGAACAGATCACATCGATATGAGCAACGCAGGTGTTTATCGCGCTGATGTTGATCAAATTCAACAGGTATTAGAAAACCGGAAGAAACAAGGTTTACATGTAACCAAGTTTTCAAATACCCATATTGTTGGTGATGTGTCTATTACAGATGATAGTAACTATATGATGACTTCCATTCCATACAGCGATGGCTGGAAAGTGAAAGTGGATGGGAAGTTTGTCAAAACTGAAAAAGCATGGAATGCATTCTTATCGTTCCCAATCTCAAAGGGAAATCATAAGGTTGAATTCGTCTTTAGACAAAAAGGAGTGATCCTGGGTGCCTTGCTATCTATTGTTTCCGTTGCTTACCTCGTCATTCAAATGAGACGAAGTAGAAGTAATGAAGAACAATAGGATTTAAGAGAATCAAAAATAGTTATCAACACAAAAAGAGAGTGGGACAGAAATCGGTAATTCGTTAGAATTCGATTTCGTCGTC
>NZ_JAPJPF010000066.1 GCF_030825805.1 Streptococcus sp. | reverse complement strand
CAAATTTCCCACGTGATTCTGATTTGAACCACATTTCGTACTTGTCTTTTTTCCCCTCTCGAAGTCCCTGCATGATTGCTTTGACCTTCTCCAAGTATTTTGGCGGGTGACACAGTTCGACATGACGTCCTACCTGCGATGGCGTCCGTTTGAAAATCATCTCCTCAAAAGGGACTGCATCATTATAATATTGGAAAATATCATCCTTATTAACAAAAGTGATCTCCATCGGTAGATGGTTCAAGATCAAGTTAGCCTGCTCTACAGAGAGGAAGCCATGGCCAAAAGCCTGTGGTTGCTGACGATCGAAGCTCTCTTCTTTTTTCTTAGGCGTGAAGGTAATGGTCAACTGCCCCTCTGGAGTCTCAATGACCTGTCGCTGCTCGCCTCCATTTGAGGAAGGAAGGGCTTCACCTAAACCTTCTGTCTCTCTTGCTTCCTCTTCCTTAAAGTCCACACGTTTCGGTACCCATTTCTCACTCGGAATGATAATGGCATAACCGTAAGCCTCACTTTCTTCCGCGATGGAGAGCCAATCATCTTGGCTAAAGGCCTCCAGCAAAATCATCAAGAGGATGGACTCTTCCTTGAAGATCATGGCTTCAAACTCTTGCGCAAAGGCTTCAAAGCGCTCTTTGACTTCCGAAATGGCACAATTAGGAAGTTCCTTAGCTACTTCCAAGGCTTTCGCAAAGAGGTCTCTAATCTGGTCATCTACCCCCCACATGACTTTGGGAGGGGAATCATGTCCATAGCGTTCCATAATAGGAAACATCAACTCTTCCTTGCGGCGGTAATGCCGATCAAATTGACCCACCAAGCCTAGCTGACGCAACAAGCCTTTGTGAATCTCCTGGATCATCTCAGGATCCTCTGTCGTCTCATAATTATCCAGCAAACGACGGACCCGCATCATAGCCGCCCGAAGGGCCAGGTTCTCCTGTTTAAAGATCTGAACCGGATGGCCTGGATGGTCAGTATCTGCTACTTCAACCCCTTGTACAGCGTTCTTAAAGAGATTGGCATGGACATCACAAAGCTCCATGACATCCTCAAAGGTAATGCCTGCATCAGAGTTCATTAGCTCATGCTCCATGAGGGAAATCTCAATCGCAGACACCCCGCTAAAGGTCGCATCAAAGCGCTCTTGGACCGACTCAGGAGAGGCTCCATGATGAAGGTCTAATAAGATGTCTCTTAAGACATGAATTCGTTCATCGCTCATTAGTCTAGCCCCACTACTTCATAACCATTGGCCTCTAATGTTCGCACAATCTTCTCCATGGGCGTACCTTCTAATTTTGATCCTTGTTTCAAAGAAACCTTGCGCCCAACTGTGTTGCGCATAATTGGATTGGCTAAGGGTTTAAAGCCCAATTCCACCAACAAGTCTAATACTTCCGGATGTTGATCAATGACTTGAGCAACTGGAATCGATACATCAATTTTATTGTCCATCTCTCACTCTCACATTTCTTCTCTCATCTTAGCTCCTGGGAAACTAATATTCCTCCTGGGGAAGCTCCTCAGCCCTCTGATTGGCCCGTTCTTCTCCCCACCAAAAGGGCATCAATTCTCCCAGAGTAATAGTCTTCCGACTCTCATAATCGACTATAAACTCCAACTGGCTATTGGCTGGATCAAGTTCCATTAAGAACTCTCGACAAGCCCCACAAGGCATTCCAGATCCGCCACCATAAGGTGGTCGATCTCGGAAGGCTAAAATTCGTTTCACCTTGGTTTGACCAGATGCTTGGTACATATTAAAGAGAGCCGCTCGTTCTGCACACAAATGGAAGACTCCACAGGTCCCTTCCATACAAAAGCCTGTATAGATTTGCCCATCCTCTGCCTCAATAGCCGCAACCACGTGTTGCGCATAGACAAAATCAGATACTTCATGGGGACGATAGAGGGCCTTGGCCTTTTCATACATGATTTCCCAAATATCCATTGTTGATTCCTGTTCTATTAAGCTTTCTTGACTAACTTCACCACAGCTTCTGTCCGAGCTGTATGGGGAAACATATCTACTGACTGGATGTAGACAACATCATACACCTTGGTCAAGTCTACAAGGTCTCGCGCCAAGGTCGAAACATTACAAGAGACATAGACCATCTTTTGAGGGGCATAGCGCAACAAGGTATCGATCAATTGCACTCCCAGTCCTGTCCGTGGTGGATCCACAATAACTGCATCCGCCCGATAGCCTTCTTTGTACCAGCGAGGGATGATTTCCTCAGCCGTCCCAGCTTCATAGTGGGTATTCTCAAACCCCATCTGCTTAGCATTGTACTTAGCATCCTCAATCGCTTCAGGGATAATGTCCATCCCTCGTACACTCTTGACCTTGTCCGCAAAGGCGAAACCAATGGTCCCAACACCACAGTAGGCATCAATCAAATGATCCTCTGGTGATACATCTAAGGCCTTGACAGCCTCACTATAGAGGACTTCGGTTTGCTCAGGATTTAACTGGTAAAAAGCCCGAGGAGACAAGGAAAATTCATAATCCAAGACCCCTTCTCGGATGGTCTCCTGTCCCCATATAATCTGCGTCTTCTCCCCATAAATCTCGCTTGATTTAGAAGTGTTCAAATTGACTGCCACCGTTACAATTTCAGGGTATTTTTCTACTAGGTCTGCGACCAAGTTTGTTAAATTAATTTGTCGACTCGTCACCACGATCATTTGGACCTGACCAGACTTGCGAGCCCGGCGTACCATGATGGTTCGAACTCCCAATTGCTTCCGATCATCTGAAATTGGAATCTGGTAGTAGGTTAATAACTCAGCTACATGGTTGGCTATTTTCTGAATGACTGGATCCTGGACCAGACAGTCCCTTAATTCCACCAAATAATGGGAATTTTGAGCGTATAAACCAGCCTTGACATGCCCCATAAATTTACGCGTCTGAAATTGGAGCTTGGCCCGATAATACTGAGGTTTTTTCATCCCAAGCGTCGGATGAATCAGATAATTTTCATACCCTTTAGGAGCATATTTCTTCAAGGCCTGCTGCAATAAGTCTGTTTTGAACTCCAACTGCTTGCTGTACTTCAGATGCATGATTTGGCAGCCCCCACAGGTCTCGTAAATATCACAGGTTGGCGTTACCCGATACTTGGAAGCCTTGTTGACGGACAAGAGCTTGGCTTCTGCAAAATTCTTCCGAATCGCCGTAATTTGGCAAAAGACATCTTCACCCTTTAAAGCCCCAGGCACAAAGACCAAGGTCTTCTTGTAAAAGCCAATCCCTTCACCATTAATTCCCATTCGCTTGATTTTCAAAGGAATTCTTTGTTTAACTTTTAAATCCATATGTCTATTATACCATGTAGTTTCTCATTCGTTTAGAATATGATAGAATTGAAAAGAAAAACAAGGAATCAGGGACCATTTCTCAAAAGGACTACGAATAATATAAAGAGAAAGACTGATCATTTACCATAATAAAACACGAACGAAACAGGAATCCTATGAAAATTACCAAATTAGAAAAGAAGAAACGTCTCTACCTTCTAGAGCTGGATCAAGCCGAATCCCTCTACATTACAGAAGACACCATCGTCCGCTTCATGCTCTCGCGAGACAAGGAAATAAGCCAGGAAGAACTCAAGGAAATCCAAAGCTATGCCCAGATCTCCCATGCTAAAAACTTGGCCCTCTATCACCTTTCCTTTAAGGCACGAACAGCTCGCGAAGTTAGAGACTACTTAATCAAGCACGAAATCGACGAATCTACCATCGAAACCGTCATTAACACCCTAAAAGAAGACAAATGGATCGATGACTTGGCCTATACTCGGGCTATCTTTCAATCCAATCACCTCTCAGGAGACAAGGGCCCCTATCTCCTCAAGCAAAAGCTCATTCAAAAAGGTGTCTCTTCCCACTATATCGACCAAATCACCTCAGAATTTGATTTCTCCGAAGTGGCTCAACGAACTGCTCAGAAACTAGCCAAGCAATACGTTAAGAAACTTCCACCAAGAGCCTTAAAAGATAAAATCACACAAACTCTTATCAATAAAGGCTTTAGTTATGAAGTTGCCAAGCAAGCCTATCACCAATTAGATATCGAACCAGACGAGGAACAAACTCTTGACCTGATTATGAAGGAACTAGAAAAACAGCACCAGAAATACTCCCGAAAATACGAGGGCTACGAGCTTAAACAACGCCTCACTCAAGCCCTTGCGCGCAAGGGATACGACTACTCAGACATTTCTACAGCACTTCGCGAATTCCTTTAAATAAAAAATCACATGAAAATCCCTTATTTTCATGAAAATATGATACAATATAGAGGATGTACTTAGATTGTAGAAAGTTGGTAAGTTATGAAACTACCTAAAGAAGGCGACTTTATTACAATTCAAAGTTATAAACATGATGG
>NZ_JAPJPF010000065.1 GCF_030825805.1 Streptococcus sp. | reverse complement strand
AAGCCTACGCCTATTTGACAGCTTTGAAAGAAGTCATCCAATACACAGGTATTTCAGACGTCAAGATGGAAGAAGGATCGATGCGTGTGGATGCCAACATTTCTCTTCGCCCATACGGTCAAGAGGAATTTGGTACCAAGACAGAGTTGAAAAACTTGAACTCTTTCTCAAACGTCCGTAAAGGTCTTGAATACGAAGTGGAGCGTCAAGCGAAAATCTTGCGTTCAGGTGGGATTATTCGTCAAGAAACACGCCGTTACGATGAAGCTAACAAGAGCACGATTCTAATGCGTGTCAAAGAAGGAGCGGCGGATTACCGTTACTTCCCAGAACCAGACCTTCCCTTGTTTGAAATCTCAGATAAGTGGATCGAGGAAATGCGTACAGAGTTGCCAGAGTTTCCAAAAGATCGCCGTGCTCGCTACGTGGCGGAGCTTGGCTTGTCTGACTATGATGCCAACCAATTGACAGCTACTAAGGTCACATCTGACTTCTTTGAAGCAGCCGTAGCCCTTGGTGGTGACGCCAAACAAGTGTCTAACTGGCTCCAAGGTGAGGTGGCTCAATTCTTGAACGCGGAAGGCAAAACTCTTGAAGAGATCCAATTGACACCAGAAAACTTGGTGGAAATGATTGCCATTATCGAAGATGGCACCATCTCATCTAAGATTGCCAAGAAGGTATTCGTTCATTTGGCGAAAAATGGTGGTGGTGCGCGTGAATACGTCGAAAAAGCTGGATTGGTACAGATTTCAGACCCTGAAGTCTTGATCCCAATCATCCACCAAGTCTTCGCAGACAATGAAGCAGCCGTAGCCGATTTCAAGTCAGGGAAGCGGAATGCGGATAAGGCCTTCACAGGCTTCCTCATGAAAGCAACCAAAGGCCAAGCCAACCCACAAGTAGCCCTCAAGTTACTTGCCCAAGAATTGGCGAAGTTGAAAGAAGAGTAATAGAGAAAAAACCAGCCGAGAGGTTGGTTTTTACTATCCATAAAATTGTGTTAGAATAGGAAAGACCATTACATATCAACTGGCATTAGGAGGAGTTACATGAACAAATTTTTAAGAGTTTTATTTATCCTAGTCATCATCGCCATGTCTGGAGCGATTATCTTCCAGCTATTCTTTCCATCTTATATGGGAAGTCATTCAGGATATGGTGTTTCTATCGGTTGGCAGCGGGAGATTGGGATTTGGAATGTGGCAGTTCTTGTGATTCTCATTGCTGTAAATCTGAAATATGATTGGTTTTATCTTCGAACGGTACTATTGGCCTTGATCATTGGTGGGCTTGGGATTGGGACCAATCATTTATTTGCTTATCTCAACTATCATTTGCCAGTAAATGCTATTGGAGCTTTTGAAAATTATCTTCTTGTTCTGGGCTGGATTGTCGGTTGGAAATTAGAGTCATCTCGGACCGATAATTAAGATATTAACTGTTTGTTTCTTCTTGACAAAGTTTGTGAAAAGGTTTGCAATGTGGTTGTCGGGTTTCCTGAAAGGGAATTGCAATTCATGGAAAAATAGGAGAATCATATGGAAACAATGAAAGCTGCCCGCTGGCATGGCAAGAAGGACGTTCGTATCGAAGAAGTAGAAGTCCCTAAAGTACAACCTCATCAAGTAAAGGTTGCGGTTAAATTCACGGGGATCTGTGGGACAGACTTGCATGAATACTTGGATGGACCAATCTTCATTCCAACAGAAGAGCATGTTTATTCTGGTCAAAAAGCACCCGTTACCCTTGGTCACGAGTTTGCTGGAGAAATTGTTGAGGTTGGAAGCGATGTGACTCGGGTCAAAGTCGGTGATCGTGTGACAATTGAGCCAATTTTGGCAAAACACAACTTAATTGGTGATTATAACCTTGATCCAAACTTGAACTTCGTCGGTCTTGCAGCAGATGGTGGATTTGCTAAATACTGTGTCCTAGATGGAGATTTAGTCCATGTGATTCCAGATAGCTTGAGCTATGAGCAAGCAGCGCTTACAGAACCTGCTGCTGTAGCCGTTTATGCAGTTCGTCAATCTGCTATTAAGGCAGGAGATACCGCGGTTATCTTTGGTTTGGGGCCTATCGGTCTCTTGATCGTGGAAGCCCTTCGTGCAGCTGGTGCTTCAAGAATCTATGCGGTTGAATTGTCTCCTGAACGTCAAGCCAAAGCAGAAGAGCTAGGTGCCATTGTTGTTCGTCCAGAAGAAGGTGAATCAATCGTTGAAGCCATTCATCGCTTGACGGATGGTGGAGCGGATGTGTCTTATGAAGTAACAGGTGTTCCTGTTGTTCTTGGGCAAGCTTTGGCAGCTGTCCATAAGGCTGGTGAGTGTATGGTCGTATCCATTTGGGAACGCGAAGCGAGCATCAATCCAAATGAATTCGCCATTCAAGAAAAGACCCTCAAAGGGATTATCGCTTATCGCCACATCTTCCCTAAAGTATTGGAATTGATGGAACAAGGCTACTTCTCCGCTGAAAAATTAGTTACCAAGAAAATCAAATTGGAAAATATTGTTCAAGATGGCTTTATCGAATTAACGCAAGATAAATCGCAAATCAAGATTTTGGTTGAGCCGTAAATTAGTATATTTTATGAATAAAACCAGTCCATTTAGGCTGGTTTTTATGTTACAATTAGGATGTAAATAATATTTGTGGAGGCAACATGTCTACATCTTTCAAAGGAACCTTGATGACTGTGATTGCTGGAATTGCTTGGGGGCTTTCTGGTGTTAGCGGGCAATATTTGATGGCACATGGTTTTTCAGCTATAGGGTTAACTAATTTTCGTCTACTTTTTTCAGGCATTGTCCTTATTATATTATCTTACGTAGCGGATAAAGAGAAGGTATTAGCCTTTGCTAAAGATAAATCTTCCTACCTTTCCCTTCTCGTTTTTTCATTTTTAGGATTGTTACTAACTCAATTGACCTATTTAGAGGCGATTGCAGAAACCAATGCTGGGACTGCCACCGTTTTGCAGTATCTCTGTCCAGTGGGGATTTTATCTTATACCTGTATCAAGGATAGAGTAGCTCCTACTCTTGCGGAAGTAGCTTCCATGCTTTTAGCGATTGGTGGTACATTCTTAATTGCAACACACGGTCAACTCAACCAACTGGCCATTAATCCAAAAGGTCTGGCTTGGGGAGTGGTTTCTGCCTTTGCTTATGCTCTGTATATTGTCCTTCCTCTTAATTTAATTAAAAAATGGGGAAGTATGCTGGTGATTGGAGTTGGGATGGTCATTCCAGGAATTCTGATGATTCCTTTTAGTGGTCTTCTTTCTTTTTCTGGAAACTACAGACTGGATACCTTGATGGCTCTTTTTGGTTTGGTTGTTATTGGAACGATTTTTGCCTACACAGCCTTTCTTAAAGGGACCTCTTTGGTCGGAGCCGTAAAGGGAAGCCTATTAGCCTCTATTGAGCCAATTTCGGCAGTTTTCTTTGCCTTTATCATTATGAAGGAGCATTTCTTTATGATTGACTTCTTGGGTATGGGCATGATTCTGTTAGCGGTCCTCCTGATCACTCTAAAGGACTTCATTATTCAAAAAGAAAAAGGAATTCTATAAAAAAGATGCTGGGTGTTTGCCCAACATCTTTTTTACATCATTTGCCAGAAATAGTCGATGATATAGGTGAGTCCATAAGTGTAGATGACTAGAGTAATTGGTTTGCAGAGAATAATAATGGTCATATAGCGTTTAAAGGTCATATTGGTCAATCCAGCTAGCATGCAGAGAAAGTCCGCTGGACTGATGGGCCAGATCATCATGAAAATGAAGAAACGATCAAAACGCTTGCCTTCGTTAAGCCAGTTAATATACTTGTCGTAAGTCTTCTGACTGACCATAGACTGGACAAATTTAGGCCCGTACATTCTCGCGAGCTGGAAGATAATGGCGCAGCCAATGACGATGCCGATGTAATTGTAGATGGTCCCAATGATGTGGCCATAGATAAAGACACCAGCGACAGATGTCAGAGCACCGGGAATAA
Organism: Streptococcus sp.; assembly: GCF_030825805.1. GTDB lineage: Bacteria > Bacillota > Bacilli > Lactobacillales > Streptococcaceae > Streptococcus. The sequence continues at coordinate 444 of NZ_JAPJPF010000065.1, read as the reverse complement.
TCGGCACCACCGTCTGGAGAATTTGGAGCAAGATAAAAAGAGGAGGCCCAAAGATTCCGGCTTGCAAAATAAAGGCTGACAGGGTTTCTTTAGATTGAAGAATGCCAGAAAAGTAGGCCCAGATACAGAATGCAAGGGTTGCGAGGGCTCCAATGATGGAGGACCAATTGATGATTTTTTGGAGGAGAGGAGAAACCTCCCTCAATTTTTTTTCTTTTGCTATCATAACTCTTCCATGTATTTTTTTCTTCTACTATACCACGTTTTTGGAACTTTGTAACGATTTTGTCTATTTTAGAGAATATCAAAGAGATAGAATGGGTCCTCTTACAAAGGGGAGACAACGAAGCAAGTGCAAAATACGTCCATTTATGCTACAATGAAGAGAATATAAAAAATGGAGAAAAACGTGTCAATCGAAAATTACAAACCAGATTTTGCGGT
>NZ_JAPJPF010000064.1 GCF_030825805.1 Streptococcus sp. | reverse complement strand
TAAGGAGTGAAAAGGTCATTGAGTCAAGAGAGCAATCTCACACCAATGGCCTTTTCACACCCATATCTAATCAAGGAGAAATAATCATGTTAATCGGTATCCCAAAAGAAATTAAAAACAATGAAAATCGTGTTGGCTTGACACCTGCAGGTGTACAAAGCTTGGTGAAGAAAGGCCATCAAGTTTTGGTAGAAACAAATGCTGGACTTGGTTCTGGCTTTGGCGATGAAGATTACGCCAAACAAGGAGCGACTATCGTTGCAACTGCTGCAGAAGCTTGGGCAGCTGAATTGGTGGTCAAGGTCAAAGAACCCCTCGCTGAAGAATACGACTTCCTTCGTGAAGACCTCTTGCTCTTCACCTACTTGCACATGGCTGCTGCTCCTGAATTAGCTGATGCCATGGTGACTGCCAAGACAACTGGGGTAGCTTACGAGACTGTACGAGACCTTGAAGGACAATTGCCTCTCTTGGTGCCAATGAGTGAGGTTGCTGGACGAATGGCGGTGCAAATCGGGGCTCACTTCCTCACTAAACAAGAAGGTGGATCTGGCGTCCTCCTAGGTGGGGTACCTGGTGTTCCTAAAGGGAAAGTTACCATCATCGGTGGTGGAGTCGTTGGAACCCACGCAGCTCGTATCGCCCTTGGACTCGGTGCCCAAGTGACCATCTTAGATATCAGCGCTAAACGTTTGGCTGTTCTGGAAGATGTCTTTGGTCATCAAATCCAAACCCTTATGTCCAATCCATTTAACATTGAAGCCAGTGTCCGTGATGCCGATGTTGTCATCGGAGCTGTCTTGATCCCTGGAGCTAAAGCTCCTAAATTAGTGACAGACGATATGGTCAAACAAATGCGTCCCGGTTCTGTCATCGTGGACGTAGCTGTGGACCAAGGTGGGGTTATTGAAACAGCAGACCGTGTGACAACACATACGGAGCCTGTTTACGAAAAACACGGCGTGCTCCACTATGCCGTTGCCAATATTCCAGGTGCTGTCGCTCGTACTTCTACCATCGCCCTTACCAATGTAACCCTTCCTTATGTAGAAGCTTTAGCTGACAATGGCTTCCATAAGGCCATCGCCCTCGACGAAGGCTTGCGCCAAGGTGTTACTACTTACCAAGGCCATATCACAAGCCAACCAGTTGCAGAAGGTCTAGAACGCAACTTCACACCAATTGATGAATTGGTTTAATTTCTAATATTTAAAAGGCTGGGCAAAAAGTGTCCAGCCTTCGTTGTATGATAGTAATAACTACATGACGCAGTGGTTGATTGGCATCTTTGTTCGCTTTTAAAGCTCCAAAGACGACCTAATCAACTGTGCGGGGGTGGGAAAACGAACTCTTTTTAATTAGTCTGAGTTCTTTCCCACTCCCTTTTTTATTCTGCTTCTTCTTCCACATCCAGTTTTTCTTTGAGGACTGGATTCGGAATGGGCTCGTAGGCCCGGATAATTTCGGCAACTACCGGATGGCGAACGACATCCTTGGCAGAGAAATGCACAAAGTCAATTTGAGAAATATTTTTTAATTTCTCCTGAGCATCAATCAAACCGGATTTGACATTTCGAGGGAGGTCAATCTGGCTGGTATCTCCATTGACAATCATCTTGGAGTTAAAACCAAGACGGGTCAAGAACATCTTCATCTGCATGATGGTTGTATTTTGCGCTTCATCGAGAATGACAAAGGCATCATCCAAGGTCCGGCCCCGCATATAAGCTAAGGGAGCTATCTCAATAATCTCCCGCTCCATCATCCGAGTGGTCTGGTCCTTGCCCAAGATTTGATAGAGGGCATCATAGACTGGACGTAGATAAGGGTCTACCTTTTCCTTGAGATCCCCTGGAAGGAAACCAAGGCTCTCCCCAGCTTCCACAGCCGGACGAGTCAAAATAATGCGCTTGACTTGACCACGCTTGAGGGCGGTCACGGCCAAAGTTACTGCCAAAAAGGTCTTCCCAGTCCCTGCTGGTCCAATCCCGAAGGTCACATCATGGTGCTTGACACTATCTACATAAATCTTTTGCCCTAGCGTTTTGACCCGAATGGGCTTGCCGTAGCTATCCTTGATGATTTCTTCTTCATACAAGGCCACGAACTTATCCAACTCATCATTACGAACCATTTGAATAGCTGTTACAACATCCGGCGTCCCGATAGTCATGCCACGATTTACAAAGATAAGCAAAGCCTCAATAACTTGTCTGGCTTTTTCACAATCTTCTTCTTGACCGATGACCTGGACAATTTCTGTTCGGGCATGGATGACCACATTCAACTCCTGCTCCATCAAACGCAAGTGACGTTCATTGGATCCAAATAGATGGAAGAGATCATCTGGATGACTTAATTGAATATCAATTGAATGTTCTTTCAAATAAAGAACCTCTCTATTTCTGTAAGTTTTCTCTATTATAACAAAGAGACCGAGAATTGACCATCCCCGGCCCACTTTGGTTTTCTTGTACTTAATGACCTAGGTATTCTTCCCAAATTGCATCAAAATCTCCTAGATTAAAGGAGAAACTGGCATGCTCTTCCAGAAAGCGACTAACCTCATCAAAATCATCTGTATGCTTTGGAAAGGCTGTCTCATGAAAGGCCAGATCTGCCAGAAGAGCCTTGGGAGCATTGCTTTTGGGATTGCGCTCTGTCATCAACCAAGTATAAAATGATTTTCGCATAGGACTCCTCTTATTTTAATTCTGTACCAAAGGCATCCTGTGTGATTTTCCCTGCTTTCATCAAGCCTCCCAGAGCTTTTTTGAACTGCCCCTTGGAAATGCCAAAGGTTGCCTTAATTTCTTCTGGGGAGGACTTATCATTCAAGGTCATAAAGCCTCCGTTGTTTTCTAAATATGCCAAAATCATCTGTGCATCGTTTTCTAGCATTTCAAACGAGCGTGGCTTCAAGGATAAATTCAAGGTCCGATCCACCTCTCGGAAACCAATAACCCGGGCATCTAGGACTTGTCCCAAACGAGGTTCTGCATAGCGCTCACTTGGATGGATAAAGCCTAACATATTGTTCTCAGGTAAGTAAACAAAGGTCCCTGAAAGTTTTAAGCGATAGACGATAGCCGGCCAGTTCTGATTCTGCATATTGTTGTAGGCTGGACGAGCAATCCGTTGGAAGTCTTCTTGATAGGCCAAGACACCCCAAATCCGGTCTTTTTTATCGACTTCCAGGCGGACAAAGAGTTTATCGCCTTTTTTCGGCCACAGATCTTTGATTTCTGGCAGAATATCAAGAGAGACGACAATCTCCTTGTCTGGTAGACCCGTATCGACAAAAACGCCCAGGTCCTTACGAACTTCTGTCACTGTCCCCCAACCAAATTGGTCCTGACGAGCTGTGACTTCAAGTGTGGTCAGGCGCAAACGTTGCTTCATATCCGTATAGGCAAAGCCCTTGACAGACTCTCCAAGAGCATGCTCTCCTTCAGACTTGTCCAAAGCATAGGTTTGCCCATCCTTTTGGACAAAGTAAAAACGGTCATTCTCATCCGTAACAAGGCCCACGATATCATGTGCGAGATTGGTATTCATTTCTTCCTTCTTTCTGGCTAATGATGATCAATAGCCCCTTAATGGAAATAAAACCCAGCCAGCAGTGCCAACTGAGTTCATTTCCTCTGTAAACTGCTGGAAATGATTAGACTTCAAGCAATTCTTTTTCTTTGTGAGCTGTCATTTCATCGATATGTTTCACAGCATCATCCGTTACTTTTTGGATTTCTTTTTCAAGACCCTTCAATTCATCTTCAGTGATTTCTTTTGCTTTTTCTTGTTTCTTAGCTTCATCCATCGCATCACGGCGGATGTTACGGATCGCTACCTTAGCATTTTCACCGACTTTTTTCACTTCTTTAGCCAAGTCACGACGTGTTTCTTCTGTCAAAGCTGGGATGACCAAGCGGATAACCGAACCATCGTTGGCTGGAGTAATACCAAGATCAGAAGCATTCAAAGCGTGCTCGATATCTTTCAATGAAGACTTGTCAAAAGGTGTGATCAACATCACACGAGCTTCTGGAATCGTGATAGATGCGATTTGATTCAATGGAGTATCAACTCCGTAATATTGAACATAGATACGGTCCAAAAGACTTGCGTTTGCACGACCTGCCCGGATACTTCCAAATTCACGTCCCAAACTTTGGTGAGACTGAGACATTCTTTCTTTAGCTTTTTCTACGATTGGGTTTGCCATTTTATTCCTCTAACTTCCTTATTTTTCTACATTATTAGAAACGGTAGTACCGATATTTTCTCCAAAGACAACGCGTTTGATGTTCCCTGGCTCATTCATGTTGAAAACGACTAAGTCAATATCATTGTCCATTGAGATAGTCGATGCTGTCGAATCCATGATACGAAGGCCTTTATTGATGACATCACGGTGAGTTAATTCTTCAAACTTCACAGCTGTCTTGTCTTTCTTTGGATCAGCATTATAAACGCCGTCAACACCATTCTTAGCCATCAAGATTGCGTCTGCTTCAATTTCAGCTGCACGAAGAGCAGCCGTTGTATCTGTTGAGAAGTATGGGGAACCAATACCTGCCCCAAAGATGACGATGCGCTCTTTTTCTAAGTGACGAAGGGCACGGCCACGAATATATGGCTCAGCGACTTGTTGCATGGAAATAGCTGTTTGAACGCGCGTATCTACTCCAACCTGTTGAAGAGAATCCGCCATCACCAAGGCATTCATAACTGTTCCAAGCATTCCAGTGTAATCTGCTTGAACGCGATCCATACCTGCTTCTGCCGCAGGTTCTCCACGCCAGAGATTTCCTCCACCGATAACGAGAGCAATTTCAATTCCAAGGTCATGAACTTCTTTGATTTCAAGGGCCATCTTTTGAACCGTCTTGATATCAATTCCGACACCCCGTTCACCGGCTAACGCTTCACCTGATAACTTAATTAAAATACGTTTATACTTAGGTTCTACCATTTTGTCACTCCTTTTATGATCTGTATTATTTTACCACAAAAAGCGTTTTTTTTATAGTGATATCTATCAAAAAAATTTTTATCCTTCCAACTTTTATCTCCTGCTAAAACTTCTATAACTATTTTGTTAAAAAATACACTAAACAAACAAAAAAGCTACCCGAAAGTAGCTTTACATTCTAATTAAAGTGAGTTAACATCCACTTTGATACCAGGACCTTGAGTTGTAGTCAAAG
>NZ_JAPJPF010000063.1 GCF_030825805.1 Streptococcus sp. | reverse complement strand
AAGACAAGGTACGTCCTGATGGTCGTAAGGTCGATGAAATCCGTCCTTTGGATGCGGTTGTTGACTTCCTTCCTCGTGTTCACGGTTCAGGTCTCTTTACGCGTGGACAAACTCAAGCTCTTTCTATCTTGACTTTGGCGCCAATGGGGGAAACGCAAATCATCGATGGTTTGGACCCAGAGTACAAGAAACGCTTTATGCACCACTATAACTTCCCACAATATTCTGTAGGGGAAACTGGTCGTTACGGTGCACCTGGTCGTCGTGAAATTGGTCACGGTGCTCTTGGTGAGCGTGCTCTTGCTCAAGTCTTGCCAAGCCTGGAAGAATTCCCATATGCGATTCGTCTAGTAGCAGAAGTATTGGAATCAAATGGTTCTTCATCTCAAGCATCTATCTGTGCGGGAACTCTTGCCCTCATGGCTGGTGGTGTGCCAATTAAGGCGCCAGTAGCAGGTATTGCTATGGGTCTCATTTCAGATGGAAACAACTACACCGTATTGACAGATATCCAAGGTTTGGAAGACCACTTTGGAGATATGGACTTTAAGGTTGCAGGTACTCGTGACGGGATTACAGCCCTTCAAATGGATATCAAGATCCAAGGGATTACTGCGGAAATCTTGACGGAAGCTCTTGCCCAAGCCAAGAAAGCTCGTTTTGAAATCCTTGACGTGATTGAAGCAACGATTCCAGAAGTTCGTCCAGAATTGGCTCCAACTGCTCCGAAAATTGATACCATCAAGATTGATGTGGACAAGATCAAGATTGTCATCGGTAAAGGTGGAGAAACCATCGATAAAATCATCGCTGAAACAGGCGTTAAGATTGATATCGACGAAGAAGGAAACGTGTCTATCTACTCGAGCGACCAAGCGGCCATCAACCGTGCCAAAGAGATCATTGCTGGTCTGGTTCGTGAAGCTAAAGTGGACGAAGTCTACCATGCCAAAGTTGTGCGGATCGAGAAATTCGGTGCCTTTGTCAACCTCTTTGACAAGACGGATGCCCTCGTTCACATCTCTGAAATGGCTTGGACTCGCACCAACCGCGTCGAAGATTTAGTGGAAATCGGAGACGAAGTCGATGTCAAGGTCATCAAGATTGATGAAAAAGGTCGTGTCGATGCTTCGATGAAAGCTCTTCTTCCTCGTCCTCCAAAACCGGAACATGCAGAAGAAAAAGGGGATAAGGGTCATCGTCATGGCGATCGTCCTCGTCACCACAAACCGAGAAAAGACTTTGCCAAAGATGCAGGTCAAGAAACAAAAGAATAAATAATCAAAAGAAAGGAGCACGGTATGGGATGGTGGCGTGAAACCATTGATATTGTAAAAGAAAATGACCCAGCAGCACGTACCTCGCTGGAGGTCCTCTTGACCTATCCAGGGGTTAAAGCACTGGCTGCTCACCGTGTTTCTCACTTTTTGTGGAACCATGGCTTTAAACTCCTAGCTCGGATGCATAGTCAGTTCTGGCGTTTTTGGACCCAGATTGAGATCCATCCAGGTGCGACCATTGCTTCGGGAGTTTTTATCGACCACGGGGCAGGTCTCGTTATTGGTGAGACAGCCGTTGTTGAAAAAGGCGTTATGCTCTACCATGGGGTGACGCTCGGTGGCACTGGAAAGGATACAGGGAAGCGCCATCCAACGGTTCGTGAGGGAGCTTTGGTCTCCGCTCATGCTCAGGTCATCGGTCCGATTGAGATTGGGGCCAAGGCCAAAGTAGGAGCGGGAGCGGTCGTGGTCTCCGATGTACCGAGTGATGTGACCGTTGTCGGAATCCCTGCTAAAATTGTTCGTGTTCACGGTAAGAAGGATGAGCCAATCATTCACCAAGAAGAAGAAAAACGCGAATACTATGTGAGTAAGATGGAGCATGCTAAGGAAGCCAGTCACCATTCATCAAGTCTTTAGAAAAGGTTGGCAAAGTTATCGAAGTGAAATATGACAGGAGGAACCGACCTGTCATATTTACCAGATGCTATTTTGAACCAGGTAGTCCTTGAACTGAAAGAAGGCTTGGAGTCAATTTCGCAAGAGTAAAGTCTAACGGTTCTTCTACACAGCTGACTATGTGGATCATCATAACCGAACCTGGGATACCCGCCATGAAGAGCGGACAGCTGATGCCATGATTTTTTTCACTATCGCTTTGACAATAGGAAAGGAACTAGAAAGGTAACTACAAGAATGGCAGTATATTTTTACGGCTGTATCACCATGGATGGCTACTTGGCAGACAGCCAGCACAGGATAGACTGGCTGCATCAGCTTGGTTCTGTAGAGGATACAGGCTATGATGACTTTTACAGGCAAATGGATATCACCATCATGGGCAAGCGGACCTTTGAGGAAATCCAAGATTTGCAAGATGTAGAAAGTTTTTATCAAGCTACGGAAAACTATGTCTTTACGCATGATAGGCAGCTGCCTGTCAGCAATTACCAGCCAGTAGCTGGGGATGTGGTGGACTTTGTTCGCCAGATTGACAAAGGCAAAAATGTCTTTGTGATAGGTGGTAATTCCTTGGTAGGACCGCTCTTGGATGCGGATCTTTTCGACCACCTCATTATTCAGATAGCGCCCCTTATCCTAGGAAAGGGGGTTCCCCTCTTTACCCAAGAGGAAGGGCAGCGCTTTTACCAACTGGATAGCCTCAGACAATTTGGCCCTTTTGCAGAGCTGGTTTTCAGCCGAAAAAGTCAGAAATAGAGAAGGGAGTGGACCGCATGATTAAAATTTATGACACCATGTCTCGTGATTTGCGAGAATTTGTCCCAATCGAAGAAGGAAAGGTCCGCATGTATGTTTGTGGGCCAACAGTTTACAACTATATCCACGTTGGGAATGCCCGTTCAACGGTAGCCTTTGACACGATTCGTCGCTATTTTGAGTATCGTGGCTACGAGGTTAACTACATTTCCAACTTTACAGATGTGGATGATAAGATTATCAACCGTGCTAAAGAAGAAGGCATTAGTCCTCAGGAAGTGGCAGACAAGTACATTGCGGCTTTTCGTGAAGACGTGACGGCTCTCGGGGTCAAACCTGCAACCCGCCACCCTCGTGTGGTCGAGTTTATGGACGACATCATTCGCTTTGTCGCTGATTTGATCGAAAAAGGCTATGCCTACGAGAGCCAAGGGGATGTTTATTTCCGTGTGGAAAAATCCCACAACTATGCTAAGTTAGCCAACAAAACTCTAGAAGACTTGGAGCTAGGCGCTTCTGGTCGGACAGATGAGGAAACTGCTCGCAAGGAAAATCCAGTCGACTTTGCCCTTTGGAAAGCTGCGAAGCCGGGTGAAGTTTCTTGGGACAGCCCTTGGGGACCTGGTCGTCCTGGCTGGCACATCGAGTGTTCAGTCATGTCAACGGGGATTTTAGGCGATACCATTGATATCCATGGTGGTGGAGCTGACCTTGAGTTTCCACACCATACCAATGAAATTGCCCAGTCTGAAGCCAAAACAGGCAAAACTTTTGCCAACTACTGGATGCACAATGGCTTTGTCAATATCGACAATGTCAAGATGTCCAAGTCCTTAGGTAACTTCATTACTGTGCATGATGCATTGAAGACCATCGACGGCCAAGTCCTTCGCTTCTTCTTTGCGACCCAGCACTACCGCAAGCCCATTAACTTCACAGAAAAAGCGGTACGCGATGCGGAGACCAACCTCAAGTATTTGAAAAATACCTATGAGCAACCGTTCACAGGAGAAGTGGATCCAGCAGACTTGCAAGGCTTTGTGGACAAGTTTATCGCGGCCATGGATGAAGATATCAATGCAGCGAACGGAATTACTGTCGTCTTTGAATTGACCAAATGGATCAATTCAGGTCACTACAACCAAGACGTTAAGGATGCCTTGACCAAGATGCTAGAAGTCTTTGGAGTGGTCTTTGTCGAGGAAGTCTTGGATGCAGATATTGAAGCCTTGATCGCGGAACGTCAAGAAGCGCGGGCTAATAAAGATTTTGCGCGAGCAGATGCCATTCGCGATGAATTGGCTGCGCAAGGAATCAAGCTCTTGGATACAAAAGAAGGTGTAAGGTGGACACGTGATTGATGTCAATCTAATCAATGGAATCGCCCTGGCCTTTGAGGGAGATGCGGTCTATTCCATGTATATTCGTAAGCACCTGATTTTTCAAGGGATGACCAAGCCTAATAAACTTCACCAAGCTGCAACCCGCTACGTCTCTGCCAAGGCCCAGGCTAGTCTGATTGCGATGATGTTGGAAGAAGAGCTTTTGACAGAGAAAGAAGTCGAGATCTATAAGCGCGGTCGCAATACCAATAGCCATACCAAGGCAAAAAATGCAGATGTCGTGACCTATCGCATGTCGACGGGTTTTGAAGCGGTCATGGGTTACCTGCATCTGATGGATGAAATCAACCGCTTAGAGGAATTGGTAGCTTGGTGTATCCAAAAAGTGGAAGAAGGAACAAAATAGTGAAAAATATCAGAGAGTGGTTCCCTCAGGCAGAGGTGACGGAACACCCCAATCCACCAGCTGGTTATGTAGCCATTCCTCTGCAGGCCCAGCAATGGTTGCTACTGAAGGAAGAAGAGCTAACCGAACGAGAGAAACAATTGATTGCCTGGTTGGGCAGTGAGGAAGATCTTGCCCCCAATCCTTGGTACCAATACTTGATTGATGGAAAGGGAGAAGCCCCTCAAGTCATCAAAAAAATGCAACTTGTCTATTGCCACCTCTCGCACTCGACAGCGGAAGGGACGGCTTCCTGGTTAGAGATGATGCAGACGCTTTTGCCCAACTTTCGGGCAGTCTTGCAACTGAGTGGACAGGACTATGTACTCATTCTAGATCAAGAGCAGTCGCTGACTGTGGCTGATATCTTAAAAGATACCGTCTCTGCCATGGAGTATGATTTTAATATTCGCTTATCCATCATGGTCGGGCAGGTATGGACCGAGTCAAAAGCTGGGAAAGTATCCCCGGTCATCCGAGCAGAACGGGCAGCCTTTCGAGCCTGGATCCGAGAAGGGCATCAAGGTGTTTACCGCTTTTCTCAACTCTACCTATGGGGAATTGAGCAGGCAGATTTGGATCTCCATCCTATCAAAGAAGGCTTGCATCAGTTGATTGGGAGTCAAGACCAGTTGCAGGATATCATTGTTGCCCTCTGGGACAACGGGGCAGTTGTAACCAAGGCGGCCCAGCAACTTTATCTCCATCGCAATTCCCTTCAATACAAGATTGAAAAATGGGAGGAGTTGACGGGTCTCCAGTTGAAAAATCTGACCGATCTAGCCCTGTGCTATCATTTGGTCTTACAAGATGTGATTTAAACGGAATCAAATCCAGAGTTTTGTGCAACTTGCACAAAACTCTTTTTCTTTTTTGTGAGATCTGCCATAGCATTGTAAAGCGTTTTCATTTACAATAGAACTATAAAAATCAAAGGAGTACCATCATGGTAGAAT
>NZ_JAPJPF010000062.1 GCF_030825805.1 Streptococcus sp. | reverse complement strand
CCAATTACCGATCCAAGTAAGGAAGCAACCACGACAAGTGAGCCAATTACCGATCCAAGTAAGGAAGCAACCACGACAAGTGAGCCAATTACCGATCTAAGTAAGGAAGAAACTACGACAAGTGAGCCAATTACCGATCCAAGTAAGGAAGAAACCACGACAACAACTACAACTACTAAACCAAGCAAGGACGAAACCAAGCCAACACAACCAAGTACCGATCCAAACAAGAATGTAAACACATCAACTAAGATTGTCCCTGCTCCAACAACAAACAATCGTCCAGTTCTTCCGACGAATTCCTATATTTTAGTAGATCCTGTTACTGGAATCACCCTGCAAAACCCAGATTTTGCCCAAGGTGGCTTTAATTTGGCAGTTGCTGTTTTGAAGGATGTCCAAGCTCTTAAAGGTAAAGATTATAAGATTTATGACATTCAGTTGTCGAATCAAAATGGAGCCGTTCATCAATTCAGCCCAACTGTGGTGACCATGCCAGTTGATCCTACTAAAGAAGTAGAATCTGTTGTAGGCATTGGAGAAGATGGCAAGGTTGAGACTTACCAGTTCAGCTTGAATGAAGACAAGAGCAAGGTAACGTTCACAACCAATCACTTCTCATCTTATGGAGTTGTTTACAAAACAGCAGCCAAGGTAGAAGAAAAAATAGAAAGCAAGAAATTGCCATCTACTGGACAAACCATTTCAATGGTTGGTATCATCGGCGGTGTCTTGATTAGTGCACTTGGATTTGCCTTCTATGTAGAAAAACGAAAACAGAACAAAGCCTAAAAAGCAACTTTTTAAGAAATAAAAGGAGAGAGTGGGACAGAAATCGGTCATTCGTTAGACTTCGATTTCGTCGTCCCACCTCCGCACAGTTGAGTAGGGCTGTAAAAGCTGATGAAATCAGTGTAGTAGAGCCCACTCAACCACTGCATCTTTCACGACAATCCAAAGACAATTGAGAGGCTAGGACTTTTGTCCCAGCCTCTTCAGATTGAATATAAAGTGATCTTAGAAACTTTCCTTAGGTGAGTACGGACGTCAGCGAACTTCTAAGAAGTTCCATGACTTAGTTTTGAATCTAAGGTTCCAAAACTCCTGAGTACTTGAAACATCAATGTTTCAAGTACTTTTCTCAAAGCGGAAAGTTCCAGTTCCTTCTTCAATGACTTAAAAAATAGTAAATTATTCTTTTTTAAGAAGCAGCTGAGCTTTTTTATGCACTACTAAAAAGAGGCCGGACGTTTAGTCCGGCCTCTTTATTTCATAGTCGAAAATTCGAGGGGAGCATTTTTTACTCCTCGGTCACTTTTCCTGTTTCTTCTAATTTTTTTCCAAGATCAATGATGTATTGTTTGAGATCATCTTTAACCTGTGGGTGTTTCAAGGCATAATCAATAGATGTTTTCATGAAACCAAACTTATCCCCTACATCGTAGCGTCTGCCCTTAAATTCACGGGCAAAGACTCGTTGGGTCTTGTTTAAGGTGTCGATGGCATCCGTTAATTGGATTTCATTTCCAGCGCCTGGTTTTTGGTTTTCCAAAATCTGGAAGATTTCAGGAGTCAGTAAGTAGCGACCGATAATGGCAAGGTCGCTCGGTGCTTCCTCAGGTGCCGGTTTTTCGACAAAAGTTTCAACGCTATAGAGTCCGTTGATGCCTTCCCCTTGAGGAGCAATGACTCCGTAAGCAGAAACTTCTTCATGAGGAACTTTCATGACGGCAATGGTTGAAGCATGTGTCTCGTCGTAGTCATTCATCAATTGCTTGGTGAGAGTAGTAGCTGTATCATCTGTGATATCCATCAAGTCATCACCCAGCATCACGACGAAAGGCTCACTTCCAACGAAGGCCTTGGCCTGAAGGACAGCATCTCCAAGACCGCGCGGATGTTTTTGACGAATGAAGTGGAGGCGCATCCCAGTAGTTTCATCGACCAGTTTCAACAGGTCATTTTTCCCTTTTTCCTTGAGGTTGTACTCAAGTTCGAAGTTTGAGTCGAAGTGGTCTTCGATCGAACGTTTTGATTTACCAGTGACAACGAGAATATCCTCGATGCCAGCCTTAAGGGCTTCCTCAACGATGAATTGGATGGTCGGCTTATCTACGATTGGCAACATTTCTTTGGCCAGGGCTTTGGTGGCAGGTAGGAAACGAGTTCCAAGTCCGGCCGCAGGAATGACTGCTTTTCTAACTTTTGTCATAATAATTCCTTTCTAACTGAAGAATGATTAGTTGTTAAACCTGATTGGCAAGGAAGAATCCCTTAGTTCCACTCATTTTCTTCTTTAAATTCATTGTTCATCATGAAGTTGATGGCTTCACGAATATCTTGTCCTTCATAAATTACTTGGTAGATGGCTTGTGTGATCGGCATATAGACGTCTAGCTCTTGGGCCAGTTCGTAGGCAGCCTTAGTGGTTGAAATCCCTTCAATGATCATACCCATGTTGGCTTCGATATCTTCTAGTTTTTCACCGCGACCGAGGGCATCCCCAGCTCGCCAGTTCCGAGAGTGGATGGAAGTCCCTGTCACGATCAGGTCTCCAACTCCGGATAACCCACTATAGGTCAATGGGCTGGCGCCAAGTTTAACACCTAAACGAGTAATTTCAGCTAGTCCACGCGTGATGATGGCAGCCTTGGCATTATCTCCGTATCCAAGTCCATGGAGGGCTCCAGCTCCGACTGCGATAATATTTTTCAGGGCACCGGCTGTCTCAACTCCGATCACATCTGTATTGGTATAGAGGCGGAAGTAGTGGTTGCTGAAGAGTTCCTGAACATAGCGAGCTGTTTCTAAATCTTTAGAAGCCGCTGTAATCAAAGTAATATCACGAACGATGGTTTCTTCGGCGTGACTTGGCCCAGACACGACCACAATCTCGCTACGTAGAGAAACAGGGATTTCCTCTTCTAAGATTTGAGAAATCCGTTTGTGACTGTTTGGTTCTAATCCTTTGGACGCGTGCATGACCTTGACAGGATGGTCTAAGAGTTCAGATGCTTGCTTGGCAACGAGTCGTGTCACCTTGGTTGGGACGACAAAGAGGACCGCATCCGCTCCAGAAAGGGCTTCATCCAAGTTGTGGTAAGCTTTGATCCCTGGATCTAGCAGGATATCCTTAAAGTAGCGTTTGTTGGTATGTTCTTGATTGATTTCGTCGATTTGTTCTGGGACATTTCCCCAGATCCGTACTTCATGGCCATTATCGTGGAGGACTTGAGAAAGGGCAGTTCCCCAAGAACCTGGACCGATGACCGCAACGGTTTGTTTATCCATAGTATTCTCCTTCGTGAAGATTTCATTTCTATTTTACCATACAAAAAGGAAAAAAACTCACTTGACATAGGAAGATTTTAAGGGAAAACATCTATGCTTTAGGTGATAAAAAATATTTATCATGCCCTTAAAAAATACATATTAGACTCTCTAAGGGTGGGATGATAAAATAGGGAATAGAAATATCAAAGGAGGGAAGGCCATGTGTAGAACGATTGTTGGAGTCTCTGCCAATCTATGTGCAGTGGATCCAGATGGAAAAAATATCCATTCGTCTGTATCTTGTAAATTTGCGGAAACCATTAAGCAAGTCGGTGGCCTTCCTATGGTCATCCCAGTTGGAGACCCATCTTTTGCCAAAGATTATATCGAGACAGTGGACAAGCTCATCCTCAGTGGGGGGCAAAATGTCCATCCTAGCTTTTATGGAGAAGAGATTGCCATCGAGAGTGATGACTACAATCTCGAGCGAGATCAGTTTGAGTTGGCCTTACTAAAAGAAGCGGTCCGTCAAAACAAGCCTGTCCTAGCTATCTGCCGAGGGGTTCAGTTGGTTAATGTCGCCTTCGGTGGGACTCTCCATCAAGAAGTAGAAGGGCACTGGCAAGGCCTTCCTTTTGGCACTTCTCATTCAATTGAGACCAAAAAAGGCAGTGTGGTAGAGCGTCTCTTTGGGCAAGCTAGCCAGATCAATTCTGTTCATCGCCAAAGTATTAAGGACTTGGCGCCCAACTTTCGAGTGACAGCCATTGACCCTCGCGATCAGACCATTGAAGCCATCGAAGCGGTGGATGGTCATCGCATCATCGGCTTGCAATGGCATCCAGAGTTTCTGGTCAAAGAAGAAAAAGGCAATCTCGAACTTTTTCGCTATCTTTTACAAGAATTGTAAACTCTTTAGGATTTTTTAAGGAGAAAGAGGTAAACTAGTCTCATCAACAAAGACCTCCTAACTTTGTTTGATACAGTTTACTTTTTTCATATAATCTCCTGCAAAAGTCTCCTCCTTTGAGGGGGCTTTGTGTGTTTGTCAGAAAAAATACGAATAGTAGTATAGGGGAGACGCTAGGCCAAAGTGATGGTATAATAGAAGAGATAGAAACTATTTAGAATGAAAGAGGAATTATGATGACAAAAATTCGTGGATTTGAACTTGTATCAACCTATACCAATCAAGACTTGCTTCCAAAACGGGAGACAGCCCATGCGGCTGGCTACGACTTGAAGGTTGCAGAACGCACGGTGATTGCGCCAGGAGAGATTGTCCTCGTGCCAACAGGAGTCAAGGCTTATATGCAACCGACAGAGGTTCTCTACCTCTATGACCGTTCCTCTAATCCTCGCAAAAAAGGTCTAGTCTTGATTAACTCTGTTGGTGTCATTGATGGTGACTACTATGGAAACCCTGGAAATGAAGGCCATATCTTTGCTCAGATGAAAAACATTACCGACCAGGAAGTGGTTCTTGAAGTCGGCGAACGTGTGGTTCAGGCTGTTTTTGCACCGTTTTTAATCGCAGATGGAGATGAGGCAGACGGAGTTCGTACTGGCGGATTTGGATCGACAGGGCACTAAGATGAAGATTATCTTTGTACGTCATGGAGAGCCAGATTACCGTGAGTTAGAGAAGCGTTCTTATACGGGATTTGGGATAGACTTGGCTCCTTTATCGGTGAAAGGAAGACAACAAGCTCAGGAACTTTGCAAAAATCCTTTGTTTGGCTCAGCTGATATACTGGTGTCTTCTGCAGTGACGCGAGCATTAGAAACGGCTTCTTATGTATCTTGTGCTACTGGGCTTCCTTTGAGAGTGGAGCCATTATTGCATGAATGGCAGGTCTATGAAAGTGGCATAGATAGATTTGAAGAAGCTAGAAGACTATTTTTAGAAAATAATGGGGAGTTGCTCCCAAATTCTCCTGTTCAATATGAGACAGCTGTAGAGATGAAGTCTCGTTTTCTAGATTGCATGGCTAAGTATCGGGAACATCAAACTGTGGTAGTTGTAGCCCATCGAATGCTGATACGGCAGTTTGTAGCAAATGAGAAGATTGATTTTTGCCAAGTGATTGAGTGTGAGCTTGATTTATAGAAAGAAGTAGAAAGTAATGAGTTATAAAGATTTTCAATCATTTACTCCGGAGAATTGTCAAGGCTATAAGAAAGTTGTAGGGGAACGTGTGGTTCAGGCTGTCTTTGCACCATTTTTAATCGCAGATGGAGATGAAGCTGACGGTGTTCGAACTGGTGG
>NZ_JAPJPF010000061.1 GCF_030825805.1 Streptococcus sp. | reverse complement strand
GGGACGACGAAATCGAATTCTAACGAATTACCGATTTCTGTCCCACTCTCTCTTTGTTTTAGCGAGCAATGGGTTGCTTGTTGGTATCCAAGGTAAATCCTTCTCCTAGGATTTCATGGGCTTCTGTAATGGTAATGAAGGCGAATGGATCGATCTTATTGATGATATCTTTCATTTGTTTCATTTCATTCCGTGAGACCACGCAGTAGACAATCTTCATTTCTTGTTGGCTATAATAGCCCATGCCGTTTACGAAGGTGACTCCTCGGCCCAAATCAGTCGTGATTTGTTTGGCAATTTCATCTGGTTTAGATGTAACCACGAGGAATCCTTTTCCTGCAAAACCTCCTTCACCGACGATATCAATGACGACGGTGTCAATCAGGATAAAGAGGAGGGTGTAGGCTGCAATTCGGAAGTCCTTAAAGACGATCAAAACAGTTGTCAAGACGATGGCATCCACAATCAACATGAGGCGTCCCATGGAAAGCGTCGTGTACTTGTTAAAGATACGTGCGACAATATCGGTTCCACCTGTTGTTCCTCCAGCGTTGAAGATAATCCCCAGTCCAGTTCCAAGGATAACCCCTGATCCGATACAGGCCAGAAGGATATCTCCGTCAAGAGCCGTAAAGACTGCAGTTTGAAGATGATGACTTCCAGGGATCAGCTCGAAGATGGCCATCCAAATAGAGACCGAAAAAGTTCCAATCAAACTGAGATAGAGGGATCGGAGCCCCAGTAATTTCCAGGCTAGGAAAAAGAGGGGAATATTGATGGCCAAGTTCATG
Source organism: Streptococcus sp. (assembly GCF_030825805.1). Lineage (GTDB taxonomy): Bacteria > Bacillota > Bacilli > Lactobacillales > Streptococcaceae > Streptococcus. The sequence continues at coordinate 5,027 of NZ_JAPJPF010000061.1, read as the reverse complement.
ACCGAAACGGGAATTTTAAAGAGGTAGTAGGTAATCAGGGTAATCCCTGTAGCTCCTCCCTCATAAAAGTGAAATGGAATGACTAAAAAGAAGATTCCAAAAGAAAAAATGCCAGCCCCCAAAATAATGGCCAGAATATTTTTTGCCTTAAACATGCTCGTTCTCCTATTCATTTTTCACCATACATTTTACCAAAAAAAATGAAAAATAGGAAATAATTTTCATCAATTTTCACGAATTCGGACAGGATTTTTACCCCTATTTTTGGTAAAATAAAAAGAAGTGATGCATGCTAGAGAAATGAGTATAGAAAGTTAAGATAAGAGAATGAAACAGGGAACATTAATTTCAATTGAAGGCCCAGAAGGTGCAGGGAAATCCTCCGTTTTAGAAGCCTTGCTACCACGCTTGGAAAAGGCAGGGATTGCCTATATTACCACGCGGGAGCCAGGGGGTGTCGAAATAGCAGAAAAAATACGCGAGGTCATTCTAGATCCATCCCATACGGAAATGGATCCCAAGACAGAATTGCTTCTTTATATCGCCAGTCGTCGCCAACACTTGGCAGAACGTGTCCTTCCAGCTTTGAAAGCAGGGAAGCTAGTTATCATGGATCGTTTTATCGACAGTTCGGTAGCATACCAAGGCTTTGGGCGTGGATTAGCAGTAGCAGATATTGAATGGTTGAACCAATTTGCGACTGATGGTCTGAAACCCAATCGGACCTTCTACTTTGACATTGATGTAGAAGAAGGGTTGGCGAGAATTGCTAAGAGTGCTAGCCGTGAAGTCAATCGCTTGGATCTAGAAGGACTCAGTCTCCATCAGAAAGTCCGTCAAGGCTATCTGGCCATCCTCGAAAAAGAACCACAACGTGTGGTGAAAATTGATGCCAGTCAACCTTTTGACCAGGTGGTCGAGGATACTTGGCTATTATTGAAAGAAGTCTTGGAGATTAGTGAATGAAGTTAGAACAAGTGCAAAAACTTCAACCTCAGTTAGTCGATCGCTTCCAAGCTATTTTAGAACAGGACCGCTTGAGCCACGCCTATCTCTTTACAGGAGATTTTGGCAGTTTTGAGATGGCCCAGCTCTTGTCCCAAAGTCTCTTTTGTACGGACAAGAAGGGTGTTTGGCCCTGTGGGACTTGTCGGGCTTGTCGCTTGATTGAAGAGGATGAATTCTCAGATGTAACGGTTGTCCGACCGGTCAATCAAATCATCAAAACGGATCGGATCCGGGATTTGATCCAGCATTTTTCTCAGTCAGGCTACGAAGGATCCAAGCAAGTCTTTATCATCTGCGATGCAGACCGGATGCATGTCAATGCGGCCAATTCCCTCCTCAAGGTGATTGAAGAACCTCAGAGTGAAGTTCATATTTTTCTGCTGACAGCAGATGAGCAACTGGTTCTCCCGACCATAAAAAGTCGGGCGCAGCAGGTCCATTTTCCAAAAAACCAAGATTTCCTAAAAGAGTATCTCCTTCAGGAAGGTCTCTTGCTTCAACAAGCAGATCTGTTAGCCAACTTTAGTCAAGGTTTCCAAGAGGCTCAAATTCTCGCTCAGAATACCTCCTTTTTCGATCTGGCGAGGGAGTGTGAGCGTTTCGTTGCAGCTTGTCTAAAAGCAGATCCGCATATCTACTTACTGGTCTCTCGCTTGGTTCAAGAGACGGATGATAAAGAAAAGCAGGCCCAAGCCTTTCGCTTGTTGGAATTGCTCTTTGCACGCTCCATCAGTCAGTCCTTAGGAAGAGACTATCTAGAAAAATTGGTCTTGGCCAAACTGATGTGGGAACGGAATGTGAGTTTTCAAAATGCTCTCGAGTATATGGTCCTACAGTTGAAAAATAGAAGGTAAAGAGATGAATAAAAAAGAATTATTTGATGCTTTGGATGGCTTCTCCCAGGAATTGCTGGTTACATTAGCAGAGGTTGAAGCTATTAAGAAAAATCTCAAACTCATTGTCGAGGAAAATACAGCTCTGCGTCTTGAAAATGATAAATTGAGAGAGCGCTTAGGAGAAGTGGAGAAAACCAGCTCCCCTAAATTTCATCGCAATGGTCGTGAAAATTTACAAAGAATTTACAACGATGGATTTCATGTTTGTACAGACTCCTATGGTCAACGTCGTGAAAATGATGAAGAGTGTATTTTCTGTGATGAATTGTTATTTAGGGAGTAAACATGCAGATTCAACGAAGTTTTAAAGGGGATAAAGCGACAGGGACTCTCTTTTTAGTGCCAACCCCAATTGGCAATCGGGATGACATGAGCTACCGCATGATCCAAACTCTAAAAGAGGTGGATCTGATAGCAGCAGAAGATACACGCAATACAGGACTCTTGCTCAAGCATTTTGAGATTTCTACTCCGCAAACCAGCTTTCACGAGCACAATGCCATGGAGAAAATCCCTGATTTGCTAGCTCATTTAGAGTCTGGAAAGGACCTAGCCCAGGTTTCGGATGCAGGACTGCCTAGTATTTCGGATCCAGGTCACGACCTGGTCAAGGCAGCGATTGAGCGAGAAATCCCTGTTGTGGCAGTTCCTGGCCCGAGCGCCGGCATTACCGGCCTAATTGCCAGTGGCCTGGCACCCCAGCCCCATATCTTTTATGGCTTTCTTCCACGCAAGGAAGGGCAGCAAAAGGCCTTTTTCCAGGAAAAGCTAGCCTATCCTGAGACTCAGATCTTTTATGAGTCCCCGCACCGGGTACGAGCGACCCTTGAAAATATGCTGGCAGTCTATGGAGACCGCCCAGTTGTCCTGGTCCGAGAACTGACCAAGATCTACGAAGAGTATACGCGAGGGACCATCGCAGAGTTAGTGGACTATCTAGAGGGAAATCCCCTTAAAGGAGAGTGTCTCCTGATCGTGGAGGGGGCCAGTGAGCAGGAGCCAGATCTAGAAGAAGTGGATCTGATCCAAGAGATTGATCTACTGGTCCAATCTGGTATGAAAAAGAACCAAGCGATTAAACAGGTTGCCAAACAATTTGGGCTACAAAAGAGTGAACTTTATGCCCGATACCACCAAGAGGAAGAATAAGGAGAGTCTGATGGAAATTAGAATGGCCTATCCCAATGAAATCAATCGGATTATGGAAATCATCCAAGATGGCAAGGACAGCTTAGCTGCAGCTGGTGTGGACCAATGGCAGGATGGTTATCCCAATCAAGAAATCATTTTTGAGGATATCCTCGAAAGCCGTGGTTATGTAGCTGTAGAGAATCAAGAAGTCGTAGCCTATGCCGCTCTCTACAAGGGAAATGAAGCCGCCTATAATGACATTTATGATGGAAAATGGGAACATGATAACTATCTCTATATCAGTTTCCACCGGGTCACTGTTGCCAAAGAAGCTGCTGGTCGAGGAGTAGCCCAAACCTTCCTTCAAGGTTTGATCGAAGGAGAAAAGGGCCCAGATTTTCGCTGTGATACCCATCCTGACAACAAGGTCATGCAACACCTTTTAGAGAAGTTAGGCTTCCATTACTGTGGAAAGGTGCCAATTGATGGAGTTCGTCTCGCTTATCAGAAGATCAAACGGAAGGCAGAAACCAGCCTCTTCCAAGTGATTAGTGAAGATGATCGTTGGGACTACCGTGCAGAACAATCTCAAAATGACTAGGTTCTATCGCCAACTCTATCAGAGTCCCTTAGGACCTCTATCTATTGTGGTGGATGAGGAAAGCCTAGTTGGGATCTGGTTTTGTGACCAAGCCAATTGTGAGCAGGGGCTTGAGCATATCGAAGAAGCTTGTCAGCCACTTCATGGAGCTGTCTTTGAATGGCTGGATCGATACTTTATAGGGGAAAATCCTTCCATGCCCTTTCCCCTGTCTCCTCAAGGGACAGACTTTCAACAAAGAGTTTGGGCCTATCTAGCTCAGATCCCTTATGGGGAAAGTCGAACCTACGGAGAGATTGCCCATGCCTTGTCTTGCAGATCGGCTCAAGCCATCGGTCAAGCAATAGGTCGAAATCCCTTGCTCCTCCTCATCCCGTGTCACCGGGTGCTGGGGACGGAGAAAAAGTTGACAGGCTATGCGGCTGGATTAGATCGCAAGCGTTGGCTGTTGCAACATGAGGCCATATCTTGGAAAGAATAAGGAGAAAAGATGTTATCATTTATTGAATACCCAAAATGTTCGACCTGCCGCAAGGCGAAATCGGAATTAACGAGCTTAGGCTGTGAGTTTGATAGCCAAGATATTGTGGTAGACACTCCGACCAGTGAGCAACTGCAAACCTGGATCAAGGAGTCTTCCCTACCAATCAAATCCTTCTTTAACACTAGTGGGATGAAGTATCGGGAGTTGGGCTTGAAAGACAAGGTGGATCAGCTTTCGATAGAAGAAGCGGCAGACCTTTTAGCTAGCGATGGCATGCTAATCAAACGCCCTCTCTTAGTGAAGGACGGAAAAGTTGTTCAAGTGGGTTACCGGAAGCCATATGCGGACTTAGGTTTGTAAGAAAAAAGGGAGTTGGACTCCCTTTTCATTTTGTCTTGAAGATGATATAATCATACGAGTGAAATCAATGAAAGAGAGTCAATCATGAGTATTTTAGAGGTGAAAAATTTAAGCCACGGCTTTGGAGACCGGGCTATTTTTGAGGATGTGTCCTTCCGCTTGTTAAAGGGAGAGCATATCGGTTTGGTTGGAGCCAATGGTGAAGGAAAATCCACCTTCATGAGCATCGTGACCGGCAAGATGCAACCCGACGAAGGGAAGGTTGAGTGGTCTAAGTATGTGACCGCTGGCTATCTTGACCAGCATGCTGTCCTAAAAGAAGGGCAAACGGTGCGCGATGTCTTGCGGACAGCCTTTGATGAACTCTTTAAAGCAGAGGCTCGCATCAATGACCTCTATATGGAAATGGCTGAGGATGGAGCGGATATGGATGCTCTCATGGAAGAAGTCGGAGAGCTCCAGGATCGGTTAGAGAGTCGGGATTTCTATACTTTGGATGCCAAGATTGATGAAGTGGCGCGTGCTCTTGGGGTCATGGACTTTGGCA
>NZ_JAPJPF010000002.1 GCF_030825805.1 Streptococcus sp. | reverse complement strand
CTGAGACTTCTGCTTCTTCCAAGTTTTCCCATTGGATGTCTAGGCTTGGGTCTGCATAGTTGACAAAAGCATATTTTGGCTTGAGCTCCAATGCCCAGTAGTCATTGACCAAATAGCTGTAGGCTACTTTATCAGACAAGACTTGGAAACCATTGGCTACGCCACGAGGAACAAAAATCCCTTTAGAGGCATCGATCACAGTTTGGTAGGTATTCCCGAAGGTCTCACCTTCACGAAGGTCTACCCAAGTTCCAAGAACCTTTCCTTCATCTGCCACAGAGATGTACTTGTCCCAAGGTTCTGCATGCAGACCACGTAAGACATGCTTGCGCGAGAAAGAAACGTTATTTTGCAACTTGCCTTCGGCAAAGAAGCTTTCAGGAAATCCAAGAGGAAGCATTTTTTCCTTTTGGAAGTTCTCCTTGAACCAACCACGGTTGTCCCCATGAACTGGAATATCAAACTCCATCAAACCTGGAATCGTTTCAATCTTGCGGGCTGCTAATTCTTTTCCGAAAAATTGTTCTGTCATTAAGCTTCTCCAATCAAACGGAGCAAGTATTGTCCGTATTCATTTTTCTTAAGAGGTTGCGCCAATTCATGGACTTGTTCTTTGGTGATATAACCCATGCGATAGGCGATTTCTTCAAGGTTGGCAACTTGGACGTTTTGCAAGCGTTGAACAGTTTCGATATATTGAGAAGCCTGCAAGAGACTTTCGTGAGTTCCTGTATCCAACCAAGCAAAACCACGACCCATGAGCTCAACAAAGAGATCTCCACGCTCCAAATAAGCCTTGTTGACATCGGTGATTTCAAGCTCTCCACGAGGACTTGGTTTGATGTTTTTGGCAATTTCTACCACATCATTGTCATAGAAGTAAAGTCCGGTCACCGCAAAGTTGGATTTTGGATGTTCTGGTTTTTCTTCGATAGAGATAGCATTCATATCTGCATCAAACTCTACCACACCAAAACGTTCTGGATCTTTAACTTGGTAACCAAAGACAGTCGCCCCTTTTTCTTTTGCTTCAGCCCGTTGCAACATCTTGGTTAGGCCATTTCCATGGAAGATATTATCTCCAAGAACGAGGGCAACATGATCGTCACCAATGAACTCTTCACCAATGATAAAGGCTTGTGCTAAGCCGTCTGGGCTTGGTTGCTCTGCATAAGAGAGGGAAATACCAAGTTCAGAACCATCTCCAAGAAGCTCTTCAAAACGAGGAAGATCTTGCGGAGTTGAGATGATCAAGATTTCTTTGATCCCTGCTAACATAAGAGTTGACAATGGGTAGTAAATCATTGGCTTGTCGTAAATGGGCATCAACTGTTTGGAAGCGGCACGAGTCAAAGGATACAAACGAGTACCCGAACCACCGGCTAAAATAATACCTTTCATAATGTTAGGCCTTTCTACGTATTCATTACCCCTATTTTATCATGTTTATATAAAAAAGTCACCTTGCATTTGTGTTGCAAGGTGATGACCGGAGATGAGAGTTGTAGAATTGTTAGCATTGGTCTTACTCATAATTCAAATAGATTACTGCTCCTTGACTGAGCCGTCTGAAAACCTTACCTTGTAGTAGAGCCCACTCAACCACTGCGTCTTGCTCGACAATCCAAAGACAATTGAGAGGCTAGGACTTTTGTCCCACTCTCTTCTTCACATATTGTTCAACTGGATAATCTGCTGGATCTAAGCGCACCGTTCCTCCTGCCACTAGTTGGGCTAGATGCCACCCAATGAGGGGACCTGTTGTGAGGCCGGACGAACCTAGTCCACTAGCGACATAGAGGCCTGCTTGATCAGGAACCGCTCCCCAAAATGGTGAAAAGTCACTGGTGTAGGCCCGAGTACCCACGCGCTCGCTGACAACTGTCGCTTGAGCTAGTTCTGGATAGTAGGCCAAGGCTTCTGTTTCCATCTGATTTAGCAGAGCTTGATCCACCGTCAGGTCAAAGCCCATCTCATTCTCATGAGTGGCTCCCATACTGATCTTGCCCTTTTGGAAGGGAATGATATCCAGCTCTCCTTCTGGCATGACCACAGGATAGTCATCAGTATCTAGGTCTAGCTGATAATCCCGCAACTGTCCTTTTTGGGGACGGACATCGACTTGGTAGCCAAGTGGCTCGAGCATTTGTCCCAGCCAGGCTCCTGTTGCTAGGATGACTTGGTCATAGTTTTCTCCTGCAATCTGATAGCCATGATCCGAGACTGAGAGAGCAACCTCTTCCTTAATCACTCTTGCCCCACTGGCTTTAAGGAGAGTTTCCGTGAGAAGCGCTCCTTCAACATGAGCTCCACCTGAGGCATAAAGGAGCTGTTCAAAACCATTTAGACCTGGGAATTGCTGGGCCACCTCTTCTTTGTTTAAAATCGCCAAGTCTCCAATCAAGGGAGATTCTTCCCGACGGCTCAGCGCCAACTGATAGAGTTCGTCTAATTTGTCCTCCTTTTTCTTGAGGAGATAGACACCGGTCTGCTGGTAAAAATCTGTTTTAATTCCGTCCTTGGCCAGGTCTTCTACCAATTCTTGGTAAAAATCAGCTCCCAGACGAGCGAGGCGATACCAGGCCTTGTTCCGCCGTTTGGAAAACCAAGGGCTAATAATGCCTGCCGCTGCCTTAGTTGCTTGGCCGACTCCATGGTCATAGACAGTCACATCCACTTGTGCTTCTTTGGATAAATAATAGGCTGCAGTGGATCCTACGATCCCTGCACCGATAATGGCTACTTTCATCATGACCCCTTAGATATGGTAAAAAGGATTGGTGCTAGCTTGACTGCCAATCACTTCAATCTCCCACGCTTCCTCAGCCTTCCACTGATTGAGCTTTTCTACTAGTTTCGAGACAAAGAGAACTTCGATATGGTGACCTGGATCCAAGGCCAGGAGACCATCGCTCAGCATGTCTTGAGCCGTGTGGTAGTAGATATCTCCTGTGATATAGACCTCTGCCCCCTTAGCAAGAGCATCCTTGTAAAAGGATTGGCCACTTCCGCCACAGATAGCGACGCGCTCAATCACCCGATCCAGGTCCGTCTGGTCATAACCAACCAAGCGCAAAGCATCTAAGCCAAAAGTTTCTTTTACCTTATGAGCCAACTGGCCAAAGGTTTGAGCTAGTACTTGACCGATACGGCCGATTCCTAGACCTTCTCCTGTCATGCTGAGGGGCTCTGTATTTTCAATTTCTAAAAGTTGGCAGAACCAATCGTTCAATCCATCTGGGACAATATCAATATTGGTATGGCTGACGTAGACCGCGATATCGTGCTTAATCAAGTCAATGTAGATCTGATTTTGAGCTCGATCGGCAACCAGATCCTTAATCGGACGAAAAATGGGCGCATGCTTGACGATAATCAAGTCCACTCCATGGTCAATGGCTTCTGCCACCGTCTGCTCCCGGATATCCAAGGCTACCATGACCCTCTTGATGTCTTTTTGCAGTGTCCCGACCTGTAGCCCACGGACATCTCCCTCCATGGAAAGTTCCTGGGGACAGTAGACTTCATAGCGTTTGATAACTTCACTTGCTAGCATTTAGGACCTCCTTGATTTGGGCGATGCGGTCTTCTAACGAAGCTCTGGCGGACTGATTCTCAACTGGGACCTGCTCCAAGGCAAAGGCTAATTTTTCCACTTCCCTGGACCACTTTTGGACAAAGGCTGGTGCTTGTTCCAGCATCAAATACGGACCAAAGCGCAATTCCTTAGCTGTCAACTCTTGAGAACCCTGTTCGACCACAAGGATCTCATAGAACTTCTCGTTTTCCTCTAAGATAGCTTCATCGACAAGGCGGAAATCATGGTCTACTAACCAAGTCCGCAATTCATCCTCCCGATTATTGGGTTGCAAGACCAAGCGAGAGACACCGGCTAATTTCTCAAGTCCAGCTGCTAAGATATCTGCAATCAAGCGCCCGCCCATTCCTGCGATGGTGATGCAGGAAATACTATCTGTTGGTTCAAACGCAGCCAAGCCATTAGCTAGGCGAACTTCAATCTTGTCATCTAAGCCATTATCGGTAACATTTTGGAGGGCAGACTGATAGGGTCCCTCTACCACTTCCCCTGCAATGGCAGCCTCAATCTTACCTTCTTGTAAGAGGGCGATTGGGAGATAAGCATGGTCACTTCCCACATCTAACAGACGCGCTCCTTCTGGTACGAAGCTAGCCACCAAGTCCAAGCGATTTGATAATTTTGTAAATTCCATGTGCTTCTTTCTATACTTTTATTCCATCCTTAAGTATACCATGTTTGCAACATTAAAAAAAGGCGCGACGGCGCCTTTTCCTTATGCATCAATTTCCTTATATTCCACTTCCAAACCTCGTTGCACTGCTGGGCGATTAGCAATTTTTTCTGTCCAAGCTTGCAAATGCTTGTATTCTTTCACGTCTAGGAAAATTCCAGCACGATCCCAGACCTTGTCTTGAGCTAGACGGCCATACCAAGACCAGATGGCAATATCTGCAATGGTATAGTCCTCCCCTGCGATATAAGGTTTGGTCGCCAATTCTTTGTCCAGTAGGTCCAATTGACGTTTAGCTTCCATGGCAAAGCGATTGATGGCATACTCGATTTTTTCAGGAGCGTAGTGGAAAAAATGACCAAAGCCCCCACCTAAAAATGGCGCAGCCCCTGTCTGCCAGAAGAGCCAGTTGAGCACTTCTGTTCGTTTAGCAGGATCTGCTGGAATCAATTGTCCAAATTTCTCTGCTAGATACAAGAGAATATTGGCTGATTCAAAGACCCGAATGGCTTGGTCACCTGATTGATCCAACATGGCTGGAATTTTCGAGTTTGGATTGATGGCTACAAAGTCACTGCCGAATTGAGCCCCATCACCAATCTTGATGCGATAAGCGTCATAGCCCGCATCTACACCCAACTCTTTTAGTTCTTCCAGCATAATAGTCACCTTGATCCCATTTGGGGTTGGAAGAGTATAGAGTTGGAAAGGCTGGTCGCCTTTTGGAAGGCTTTGTTCAAAGCGGGCACCTGCTGTTGGTTGGTTCAAGCTACCCCAGGCTCCACCCATTTGATTTGGCGCTTCCCATACTTCCGGTAATTGATAATCTGACATCTCTTTTCTCCTTTGTCTATGTTACTACTAGCATATCAAATCCTGCCTCTAGTTTCAAAAATCTACTACGCTAGCTTTACTTGACTTTTCTTGGCAAAATGATAGTATAGAAAAAATACATTTTAAGGAGAAAAATATGTCCACAATTGACTTTCATAGTTTGCCAAAGACAGAACTCCACTGCCACTTAGACGGTTCCTTGTCTCTTCCGACTATTCGCCAATTGGCAGCAATGGCCAATATTGACCTTCCTGCTAGCGATGAAGAGCTCAAGCACCATGTCACTGCCCCTGCCCACTGTGAGAATCTTTTGGACTATTTGGAGGCCTTTGACTACATTCGCCCTCTCCTTCAGACCAAGAAAGCCCTGACCCTTGCTGCTTACGATGTCGCTAAGCAAGCGGCTCTGGAAAATGTCCTCTATATCGAGGTTCGTTTTGCCCCAGAATTGTCCATGGACCAAGGACTCACTGTCCCAGAAACTATCCATGCTGTCTGTGAAGGATTGCGCCAAGCCCAGGATGAATTTGGCATTACAGCCAAAGCCCTCGTTTGTGGCATGCGCCAGTCGGATCAAGAACTCACCTCTCGTATCCTTGCTGAAGCCAACCAAGTTAGCGATCAGGATTTTGTTGGTTTTGACTTTGCTGGCGATGAGCACCACTACTCACCACAAGCCATTGATGCCCTCATCCAACAGGTCAACAGTTACAACCGTCCCATGACCCTGCATGCTGGTGAGTGCCACTGTCCAGCCAACGTTGTTCAATCCATGGCCTATGGCATCAAACGAAACGGTCATGTGACCTTACTAGCGGATGAACCAGAGCTTCTAAAAGAGTTTGTGAAAAACGGAGTCACCGGTGAGCTCTGTTTGACTAGTAACCTTCAAACCAAGGCTGCTGCCACTGTGGCGGACTTCCCATACCTCAAGATGAAGAAAGCTCAGGCCCATATCAGTATCAACACCGATAACCGGACCGTCTCTGATACCGACCTGACCAAGGAATATACCCTCTACCACCGCCACTTCAATACGACGCCAGTCGACTTTTACCAGCACAATGTCGATGCCATCCAAGCTTCCTTTGCTAGCGACGAGGAAAAACAAAAACTCCTGACCAAACTAGAAGAAGCCTACGTAGACTATTTATAAACGAAAAAAACTAGCACTTTATGAGTGCTAGTTTTTTAATCTTTCCATAAATCCATGGCCTGTAAGAAATCATCTGAAACCGTAACATTTTCAGGCTGAAGGGCCTCCCGCTCTTGCTGTTTGATTTTTAATTGTGTCAAACTGGTAATGCCCTCCCGTCGCCAATTGCGCAGGATAGCCTGTATGTATTTCCAGTGAGGCTTGCCGTTAAAGACTGCTTCTCTCAAGGCAGCCTTCACAATATCAGGGTCTGTTTGGTCCTGTTTGACTGTCTGCGTCAAGTCTTCAATTTCAAAGGGAGTCAATAAACGGCCTAATTCCTGCTCAAAGGTTTTGACCAAATCAGCCAGCTCATTTTCTGCCTGCTTGTCTTGCCCACGCTGTGCGTTATCTGTCTTACTTTGAAGCAAGTCATCCAAGCGTTCGAGGGCAATGGTCGCATCAAAAAGAACTTCAATCTCGCCATCTAACTCAATGGTCCGATATTGGAGCAAACCTTGGTTAGTCAGGCGAGACATGGACTGGTTGACTTCTGTGACCGACTTGCCAATCGCATCTGCAATTTGATTAGGTGTGAGGCTGGATTGGTTGGTCGTGTTTTGCAAATAAAAGAACTGCCAAACCAGAAAATCCTCTGCGTCTTTAAATAAATGGTGATAATGGAAAAGTAAGGCACTTGGTAAAACCAAATTGCCTGACTTAAATGCTTGTGAATATGTCATACTACCCCTTTATAGGTAACCATAAAATGAAATATCTTTTTCTAACTCCTCCAAACGATAAGGAGTCTCTTGGTAAACTGCATAATTGATCCAATTACTAAAGAAGTTGGCTGCCGCTAAGTTCCACCGCATCCGTGGGTCCCGACTACTGTCATCCTGATCATAATAATTCTTCGGAAGATCTGGATTCAAGCCCGCTTTGACATCCCGCTGGTATTCCTTAGCCAAGGTATCACGGTCATATTCCAAATGGCCAAAACTATAGACCTCTCGAAGGTCTGGACTGGCCAGGATGGATAGTCCTACTTCACCCCCCTGAGCCAGGACTTGCAAGTTACTCTTCTCTAGCACTTCCTTGAGGGGGACATCTGTATAACGTGAGTGAGGGGCCAAAAAAGCATCGTCAAAGCCACGCATCAAGCGATTCTGAGGATTCATGACTGTTTGCTCATAGATCCCAGATAGCTTGTCGCAGAGGGCTACTTTTTCAATCCCATAGCGGTAATAGAGACCAGCTTGAGCACCCCAACAAAGATGCAGGGTTGAAAAAACATGGCGCTTGGACCAAGCAAAGACCTTTGTTAGCTCCTCCCAGTAATCTACTTCCTCAAAGGCTAGTTTCTCTACGGGAGCTCCCGTAATAATCAAGCCGTCATAATAGTTCTCTTTAATATCATCGAAGGATTTGTAGAAGACTTCCATATGTTCTGCCGCTGTCGTCTTAGACTCATGGCTGGTCATATAGAGGAAATCCACATTGATCTGCAAGGGAGTATTGGCCAAGAGGCGTAACAGTTGAGTCTCAGTGGCTACCTTAGTCGGCATGAGATTCAAAATCAGAACATTCATCGGACGAATATCTTGGTGCGTTGCCCGAATATCATCCATGACAAAAATATTTTCTGAGCGAAGAATATCAACTGCTGGTAATTTCTTATCTAAGGTAATTGGCATAAAAAGCTCCCATCTTACAAGTTGTTACCTCTTATTATAAGACAGGAGCATATAGTTTTCAATTATGGTTTTTCTCTATCTAGATATAGCTCGAAACTATATTAGTAATGCATCAAGACCTTGTAATCGTAGTCACCGATAGCTTCGCGGCCTTTGAGATCATCGAGCTCGATCAAGAAGGCACAACCAGCAACCACTCCACCGAGTTTTTCGATCATTTCGATGGTTGCTTTAACGGTACCACCTGTTGCCAAGAGGTCATCGACGATGAGAACGCGTTGACCAGGTTTGATAGCATCGGCGTGCATGGTCAAGGTATCCACACCGTATTCTTTTTCGTAGTCAGCTGAGATGACTTCACGAGGCAATTTGCCAGGTTTACGAACAGGCGCAAAACCAATACCGAGCTCGAAAGCGACCGGACATCCAACGATGAATCCACGCGCTTCAGGGCCGACGATCATATCGATCTTCTTATCCGTCGCGTATTGAACGATTTCACGAATCGCATAACTATAAGCATTGCCATCTGCCATCAAAGGGCTGATATCACGGAAGGTAATTCCTTCTTGTGGATAGTTCTCAATGCTTGCAATGTAATCTTTTAAATTCATGGTTAACTTTCTTTCATAAAAAAATTTTTACATTCCATTATACCATGAATTCTACTAACGTGCATCATTTTTTACTAAATCATTTTCCTACCCTCCTGCAAAGAAAACAAAATCCCACATCCAAAAAAGATGTGGGATTGGATTCGAAAAAATGTCTTACTTCTCTTCTAACAATTCATTGTACTCGATTGTCATATCGCCCAAGTTTTTCAAAGAGTAACGCGAGCTTCCCCTTTTGAACCAGGTACCAAGGATGTATTGTTCAGCGACTTTCTTACTTTGGTCTCGAAGCCAAGCACGGTCTTTGCCATAGGTGGCAAGTTTCTGTAAAAAATCACTTCCTTCAACTGTTTGATTATCCTCGTAAAGATACACTTTTTCTTGAATCAATGCTCTTTTTTTAGAATTGTATTTGAAGGTCATCCAAACGTATGCATTTTCGTTTAGATGGTATTCATACCAGTAAACCCATTCAGAACTATCTCGAAACATCATGACGGATAGCTCTTCTTGACCACCAACGATGTCATCTGAATAGGGATACATTTGAAATCCTTCATCCTCCTTCCAGATGCGATCACTACCGATTGTCTCTGTAAAGGGCCTAAACATCACATAGCGCATCCAGCTGCCATTTTCAGCGTAGTTGATCTCCTCCATGGGATTTCTCAAACTCCAGTAGATCCCCAGCCAATAGAGGGCAAAAAGGAGGAAAGGGCTGAGCCAGAGAAATATTTTCTTTTTGTTCATTAAATCGATTCCGTTAAATAGTCATAAATTTCTTGCACAGATCCTAAAGCCATGAGTTCCTGGTCTTTGACCGTCTGCACCAAGTCCTGATAGATGGAACTAGAGGCAATCTCCTTCTTCTCCGCGTCCTTGTTGACCGTCATGATGCCATTTTCAATCTGGACAAAGCCCAACTCTTGGAAGATTTGGATCATCTTAATCAACAAAACTTGTGGAATCTTGAGGTAGTCAGATAGTTGGCTGAGCTTATGGCGAATATCAAACTCAGGGAACTGATACAGCGTTTTGTAGAGTTTGGCATACTGATCCCGACTACCATAGCCAGTCAAATAATAGGCCTTGTCTAGGTGATTTTTAAAATAGACCGCTTGGAAGCTCTGTTCTTGGAAGAGGGCTTTTAAGTCAGCCAGGTCATCCGGTATGCGATCGATGACAATGGCAGGAGAATCTTCCCCTTCTTCCAACTGACTAAAGAGGGGAATAGCTTGTGGGAGTGGAGCATTCTTTCCTCGGATATTGTAGAGCTGGACTCCTTCTACACGGGCATCCACTACCATCAGTTGCAGGGTGGTCTGTCCATTCCACTGATTGACGGACAAGGATACCACCAACTCCAGGTTTTTCGCTTGAGAGAATTCCAATTCCAAATGACCCTGGCCAAAAGCCACGACATCAAAGCGGGCATCGCCTTTTTGAATCTTCAACTTCAGATGGCTATTGCCAGCCCCCATGGTCCGACTAGACTCCACTTGGAAATCACGAATGTAAAAGACTGGCTTCTTATGGTCCATCCCAAAAGGTGCTAGACGATCAAAACTCTTCAAGGTATCCAAGGTCAGCTCTTCTAGGTCCAATTCCTCATCAACAAAGAGGGTAGATTTGGCCGTCAGGTCAATCCCTTTTTCACGAATATAATCGGAAAAAATCTCGGTCAGATGAGGGAGCTTGTCCACTTCCAAAGTCATACCAGCTGCACCCGCATGACCTCCAAAGGCGATAAAGAGATCACGATGGGGATCTAGGGCTTCAAAAATATGGACACTTTCGGGACTTCGCGCGCTTCCCTTAGCCTTGCCTTGGTCTATGGTGAGGACGATGATGGGCTGATGAAGTTCTTCTAGTAGACGACCGGCCACAATTCCTAAGACACCAGGATTCCAGCCTTCTTTTGCCAAGATTTGAACGGGAAGACTTGGATCGACCATAGCTTTGGCCTCATCATAGATGGCTTGGACGATCTCCTTGCGCTCTTCATTCTTGGCTTGAATCATCAGCGCAATCTCCAACGCCTCTTCGTCGTCAAAGCCTGTCAAGAGCTCAACCGCTGGATTTGGATCATCCAAGCGACCTAGCGCATTGAGACGAGGGGCAATCTGAAAACCAACCGTTTCTTCATTTACATCTTGAGGGGCGATGGAGGCCAGCTTGAGCATTTCCTGAAGGCCGATCCGTTGGGTTTGACGAAGGACAGCTAGGCCGTACTTGACCAGGATGCGGTTTTCGTCTGTCAAACTGACCATATCCGCAATGGTCCCAATGGCTACCAAATCTAGAAAATCTAGAGGCACCTCTTCTAAGAGAGCAGTCGCTAATTTAAAGGCAACTCCACAGCCCGCTAAGTGTTTGAAAGGGTAATCGGCATTTGGATGCTCGGGGTGAATGACAGCATAAGCATCGGGCAAGACTTCGGGCATGGCATGGTGGTCGGTCACAATGACATCTACCCCCATGCTTTGGGCCAAGTCAATGGCTTCGTGTCCAGCTACTCCATTGTCCACCGTGATGATGAGGGAAATCCCCTGCTGTTCGATAAAGTACTTGTAGACACTGTCATTGGGACCATACCCATCTGTAAAACGATTAGGTAGATAGACCGCTACTTCCGCCCCCATCTGCTCCAGGGTTTCCTTCATGATAGAAGCGGCCGTCATACCGTCTGCGTCATAATCTCCATAAACTAGGATCTGTTCATAATCTTCAATAGCTTGGCGGATCCGATCCACAGCCTTGTCCATATCGTGTAGCAGGTAGGGATCATGCAGATCTTCTAGCCGCGGTTCTAGAAAACGATCCAGCGCGTCTTCCGTCTGGATCCCTCGTTCTCCCAGTAACTTGGCTGCGGATACTTCCAATCCTCTTTTCTTTGCTTGCGCCAAAAAAGTATCATCTGAAAAGGGCGCAGCAAACTGCCATTCATATTTTGACGTGATCATCTGTTTATCTTTTCTCCCTGTCATCTAGTCTACTTATTATATCATGAATCTTTTTTTCAAATGTGATAAAAGATTTTACAGAAGAAAATGAAGAAAGGATTCCCTATCTGGAAACCCTCTCCGTCAATTACTATAAATCATCCCTGTACAGGCTTGCTCTGACAATTCGACAAAGCCAAGGGATTGGTAAAAGGAAAGATTTTTCTCGCTCCGTTCAGTGACAAGAAGCCGTTGATAGACATTAGGAAAGGTCGCTAAAGCCTCTTCTAGGAGTTTCTTTCCGATGCCTTGGCGCTGGTAATCTGGTCGCACCAAGAGATCTTGCACTAACAGAACTGAGTGCCTATCTCCTACTAAGCGAATGTAGGCTACTAACTCTTCCTTATCATAAACCGCCAACTGCCATAGACTGGCTTTGACAGCTTCTTCTAGCATGGTTGGGTTATTGGTATAATTGGTCCAGCCGACCGAGCTGTAGAGTGCGAGTAGGTCTGTCATCGCTGGAATTTCTTTTTTATAATGTAACATCTTAACTCCTTTTTAAGCTATAGTGCTTGAAGAAGGCGATATCTCTGTAAGGGGACTCTTGGCAAACGGCCAGCTCCATTTTGAGCATAGACTGTCTCCAGCCTTCTTCGCTCTTGAAGCGATTGTCCTGCAAGGCGTAAAAGACACGAATTCCTTGGTAGTCCTGAACTTCGAGGGCTAGGTCTTCTACTGCTCTATCTAGATCATAGGCCTGGGCCAAGCCCATGGAGTGGGTTTCCAGATCCTGACCTGCTAGGAGATCGAGCGCTTTCTGAGTATCATTTTCAAAGACGACGGTCTGCAGGACGCGTCCAACCTCATTGTGCTTGACGATGGATAGGAGACCATCTGGTTTCAAGAGACGGGTAAATTCTTCAAGAACTAGCTTGCGATCCTCTACATACTCCAAGACATTATGGCAAAGGATGACATCAAAGCTGGCATCTTCAAGGCTTGCTAACTGGTCCAGACTTCCTACCAGTTGCTGGTAGGAATGTTCTTGGGCCCGCAAGGCTACCATTTCTTCATTAGGCTCCACAGCAAGGACTTGATTTTCTTTTGCTAGGTGGTTGGCCACCAGGCCAAAGCCACTGCCAAAATCAAGCACTCGCTTTCCCTTGATGTCCTGTAATTGGTCAAAAAGGATATCATAATAGATCTGTCCCCAGGGTTGCTGGAGATTTTCTAAATAAGCTTGAATATTTGCGGCCATCTGGCTCCTCCTATTTGTAATTGAACATCTTGCTGGCGAGCTTGTCCGAGATGCGTGGGAATAGGGTATAGAGCTTGTGGGTCAGGTTCAAGAGCCAAGGAAGATTGAGCTCGCGTTTTGCTTTTCCAAAGTTTTTAACGATCTTCTTGGCTACAAAATCTGGTTCCAAAATGTAGCGGTCCACAGCCTTGACATAGCTTCCGTCAGGATCTGGCTGATCAAAGAAACTAGTCCGAATGGGGCCTGGATTGACCGTCGTCACATGGACACCAAAAGGCATGAGTTCCAAACGCAAGGCATTAGAAAAACCAATGGCGGCAAACTTAGTGGCCGAATAAAGGCTGGATTTGGCAGTTGCAACGAGACCCGCCATGCTGACGATATTGACGATGTGCCCCTTGCCTGCTTCCTTCATTCTCTTAGCGACGATGCGCGAGAGGTTCATCAGGGCAAAGGTATTGACTTCAAACATGGAATGAATCTGCTCATTGGTGATCTGGTCAAACTCTTCAAAGATCCCATACCCAGCATTGTTGACCAAGACATCAATTCCGCCATAGCGGTGAGTCAGGTCCTCTACAAGTTGTTCAAGGGCATGTGAATTAGTAATATCAAGTCCGATGCATACGGCCTGAGGATGGCTAGCATAGAGGTCTTCCAGTTTTTCTTGATTTCTCCCTAGGAGAATGAGGCGGTCCTCAGGGAGATGCTTGACCATTTCCTGAGCTAAGCCTCCACTCGCTCCTGTAATGATAATGGTTCGCATCTTAGATCTCCACTTCTTCTAAGTCCTTGACCACATGGACCTTCTCAAAAATAGTCGCTGCATCTTTTCGCAATTGGCTGACGTCCTTGGAGAGGAAGCGGGCACTGATATGGTTGAGAAGAAGGCGTTTGGCCCCTGCTTCACGCGCCACTTCTGCCGCCTGCATATTGGTCGAGTGTCCGTGCTTACGAGCCATCTTCTCATCGCCCTTGCCATAAGTGGACTCATGTACGAGGACATCGGCATTGACGGCAAGTCTGACGCTGGCATTGGTCTTACGTGTATCTCCCAGGATAGTGATGACCTTACCAGGTCGAGGGGCTGAGATATAGTCCGCCGCAATGATCTTGGTGCCATCTTCCAGAGTGACATCTTGGCCATTTTTGACCTGGCCAAAGAGCGGTCCAAATGGCACTCCTGCTGCCTTGAGCTTGTCTGCATCGAGCGTTCCTTCGAGGTCTTTTTGCATGATGCGATAGCCCACACAGAAAATGGTATGGTCTAAGGCCTCAGCATAGACCGTAAACTTATCTGTCTCCATGATTTTCCCAAGTGAACCTTCATCAAACTCATGAAAATGGATCTGATAGGGTAGGCGGGAACCGGAAACTCGCAGGCTGGTCAAGACAAAAGACTTGATTCCGACTGGGCCATAAATCTCTAGATCCGTCTGCTCTTCATTGGCTTGAAAAGCCCGGCTAGAGAGGAAACCTGGCAAGCCAAAGATATGGTCCCCGTGTAAATGGGTGATAAAAATTTTGCTGACCTTTCGAGGACGGATGCTGGTTTCTAAGATTCGGTTCTGCGTCCCTTCCCCACAGTCAAAGAGCCAGACTTCATTGATTTCATCCAGGAGTTTGAGAGCTAGACTAGAGACATTACGAGATTTGGACGGTTGTCCCGCACCCGTTCCTAAAAATTGAATTTCCATTGTATACTTTCTAACTAATATAGATCATAGCGGTCCGATTCTTAGATCGAACAGCGATTTTTCCAGGGTAGGCAGTGGCTAATTGAACCAATTCGTCCTGGTTGTAACCAGATAGACGGATGCTACCATCTGCCAGCTCTTCAAGATTAGACAAAGCTGATAACTCCTTGGTCTCGACTACCTCTTCATCCCTAACCAGACGCATCAAGATCAAGCCTTCCTCTTCATAGACGAGGTAGTGAGGAAAGATTTGCGCAATCTCAAACAAGAGATCCATGCTGACGGCTTCTGCTTGCTGGGCAAAGACTTGAGCCAGCCCCTTTTCTCGGTAGCAAAATCCATAGGCCTTGCCAGACAGATTGAGACGGACAAAGGGTTTGTCCTCCTCAAAGCTAGGACTGGTCTGATAGAGATCAAAGGCCTCAGTGACTTGTTCAAAGTAGTCTGTTGCTGCTTCGGGGCTCTTCTTTTGGTAAAGCTCAGCGAAGTAGGCATTGATCACACTGGGCGGTGGCGTGATAAACTGGAGCTTTTGCTCTTCTGTCAATCCCTCTAAGATCCGCTCCAAATAGACCTTGTCGAGACTGGTATAGCCTCCATAGCTGAGGGCGATATTAAGATAATCCATGATGGTAAAACTCCTCTAGTCTCCATGCATTTTTAGGGGCGATGTAGCCTGTTATGACCTCACCAGTTTCCTCATAGGAACGCTCAGCCAAGATGGCAATGGTCTCCAATTCATGGATGCGGTAGGCTTGATCAAAAGGAACCTGAATCGTAAAGGGATGGAAGAGCTCCTGCATCTTTTCAAGTAGAATGTCCTGCAGTTTAGTCCGACTATCGGGATCCTTGGCCGAAACCAGACGATAAGGTGTCTGGGTCGGAGTAAAGTCCGCGACTTTATCAGCTTTATTGTAGAGAGTCAAGCGTGGAATCTCCAACATCTCCAAATCCTTCATAATCTGAAGAACTGTTTTTTCATGCTCTTCATGGTTGGGATCAGAGGCATCGATGACATGGACCAAGAGATCCACATTCTTGCTTTCTTCCAGGGTTGACTTAAAACTGGTCACCAACTCTGTCGGTAAGTCCTGAATAAAGCCGACTGTATCTGTCAGAGTTACTTGTAGATTGCCTGTTAGATGAATGCTCTTGGTGGTGGCATCCAAGGTCGCAAAGAGTTCATCTGCCTCGTATTGGGTCTTACTGGTCAAGGCATTCATAATGGTTGATTTGCCAGCGTTGGTATAGCCGATCAAGCCAATCTTAAAGATGGGGGATTCTAGGCGTTTTTCCCGTACCACTTCACGGTTCTTCTCGACCACCTTGAGTTGACGCTCGATATCGGTGATTTGATTGCGGACACTCCGGCGGTTCAACTCCAGCTGACTTTCCCCTGGGCCACGGGAACCAATCCCTCCAGCCTGACGGCTGAGCATGATCCCTTGACCCACGAGACGGGGCAAGAGGTACTTGAGCTGGGCCAGATGAACCTGGAGCTTTCCTTCGTGGCTTCGTGCCCGCATGGCAAAGATATCTAAGATCAGTTGCATCCGGTCAATGACCTTTACACCTAAGATTTCTTCTAAATTCACATTCTGGCGAGGGGTCAAACGGTTGTTAACGACAACTGTCGAAACCTCATCCGCATCGACCATTTGGGCAATTTCTTCTAGCTTTCCAGAGCCGACAAAAGTCTTGCTATCGTACTTTTCTCTCTTTTGGGTGTAGACCCCTACGACTTCTGCTCCGGCTGTCTTGGCTAGACTGGCCAACTCCTCCATGGACATGTCAAAGTTCTCCATGCCTTGGAGCTCCACACCGACAATGAGGACCCGCTCCTGTTTTTTCTCAGTTTCTATCATTTAAAAATCTTTCTATATCTTGAAGAACCCGCTCCTTGAAGCCTTCTTCTCCAATCTGGTAAAAATGAACTGTCATCCGATTGCGGAACCAGGTCAACTGGCGCTTGGCAAAACGGCGCGTATTTTGCTTGAGCTGTCCAAGAGCCTCTTCTAAACTTTGCTCCCCCTTGAAATAAGGAAAGAGCTCCTTGTAGCCAATCCCTTTCGCAGCCTGAACCTCAGGATGGTTGTCATAGAGCCACTGGGCTTCTTCTAACAAGCCCTGCTCAACCATGAGATCCACCCGTCGATTGATGCGGTCATACAAGGCTTGGCGATCATCGTCTAGACAGATGATATAGGGTTCATAGGCTGGAGCTTGATTTTCCAAGTCCTGACCGAAATGGGAGATTTCCAAGGCCCGCATTGCTCGTCTACGATTGATTTGCGGAATTTCAATTCCCTCTTTTGCTACTCGATCAAACAGTTCTTCATCAGTGAGGGGGGACAAGGACTCCCGATAGGTTAGAATGTCCTCGTGGGCAACATCCCCTCCTAGGTGATAACCTTCTAAGAGACTTTGAACATAGAGGCCTGTCCCTCCAGCAATAATAGGAAGGTGCCCCCGTCCTTGAATCTCCTCGATGGCTTGGCTGGCTTCTGTCACAAAATCGTAGGCTGAGTAAGTCTCTGTCACCTCGCGGACATCGATCAGATGATGGGGAGCTGCTGCCTGCTCTTCTGGACTAGCCTTGGCCGTTCCAATATCTAGAGTGCGGTAGACCTGCTGGCTATCTCCGCTGATGACCTCCCCCTGAAAGCGCTGGGCCACCTCGATAGCGAGGGCTGTTTTCCCAACAGCGGTCGGTCCCACTATCACAATTATCTTGTTTTTCATCGTTTTTCCTTGCAAAAATCGCATTTTTTCGTTACCATATATTATAACATAAAAATTTAAAGTTCTAAAAAGGAGAAATTCTCATGGCTAAAGGATTTGGTAAAGGTTTTGTTACTGGTGTTGCTGGTACAGTTGCTGCTGTAGCAGGTGCAGTTTACACATTCAAGAAAAAAGTAATCGAGCCTGAAGAACAAAAAGCAGCTTTCATCGAAGAAAACCGCAAAAAAGCAGCACGTCGTCGTGTATCACACTAATCAAAAGAAAAAACTCCGGGAAACCGGAGTTTTTTTTGTGTGCTTGTTAGTTGCTTCTTTTCAGTCTAAAAATGACTGATCCAACTATAAATGAAACAAGGCCTGAAATCATAGCAAATAAATGATTTACTGTACCAGTATTTGGTAATGACTTGTTTTGCTTACCTTGGACTTTCTGAACAGAAGAAGTTAAGCCTGAATTCGTATTATTAGGATATCCAGTTTTAGATTTCTCACCTACTACTGTACCATTGTTCTCTTTACGATCACTATTAGAAGTAGTTTGCTTATCTTTTGAAACATTAGAGTTTGAGTTTAAAGTTTTATCACTGGATGTGTTATTCAAATCAGTCTCTTTACTTGTTCCTTTTTGACTAGTCTGAGAACTTGATGTTACTTTTTCTTCAATAGGTTTAACTTCCGTTTTTCCTTTTTCTTTACTTTCACTTTTCTTCTCAGTTTCGTTATTTGTACCTTGTTCGCTATTTACTTTTTGTTCTTCTTTATTATTATTTTCTGGTTTCACCACTGATGGAGTCTCTCCAACTTTAATAATATAGGAGTCTGATAAATTACCTACTGTATCTTCTGTGAATACTTTAAAGACATCTCCTTTTTTTAATACTTGGGTTGATAAAATCCAATTTCCTTTACTATCAGGTTCAACTAAACGTTCTGTCCCATTAGGAAGTATTACATGAATGATTAAAACTTTTGATTTTTCATTTAGTGCATTTTCATCCGTTATATTATGATTAACTAATCCTCCAATTGTATTGTTTCCTTCTATGACATTATTTACCTCTCCAATTTTTGGTGGAACAATATAAGCAGTAAATTCGTTTTTAAAAACTCCACCTGGTGATTTAAAAGTAATAACACCTTTTTCACCATTCTTAAGTGCATGTTCCGCTGGGATATTAAAGTTTATCCATCCAGCTTCGTCTGTTCTACCTTCTATTACATATCCATCAGGTAGTTCAAGTAATGAATACACATTTTTTGGAAAAGTAGTTGAGAACCCCATAAATTTTTGGCTTTTATCATTCCTTACAAATAAAGTACCACTTAATTCCTTTACACCACTATTCGAATTAGACTCATCATCAGAAAAGCCTTCAACTTCTATTTTTTTTGATTCAAATTTATTATTTTTTGAAACCCAGACCTCTGCTTTTCCTTCACCTTTATAAAAATAGTGTTCTTCAGGAATATTTATCGAATAATAACTATTATCCCCTGTTTCCGCAGATAATTTAGTACCATCTGGTAATAAAACATATACTGTAGAATTTGGATAGGTACGTCCTGATAATTGTTGATAATTGGGGCTAAACTGAATATTTTTTTCAACTTCTGGCGCTTCAACTTCTGATGCTATAATTTCTTTTTCTAAAGTATTACCTGCATTATCACTTGATATGATTTTAATCTTTTCTCCTGGACCGACATCAGGTAGTTCGAATTCCCATCTTCCTTCAGAATCAGTAGAAGTCTCCTTAGTATCTCCATTTGGTAAAATTATTTTAAATGTTGCATTTCCATCTCTATCATTGTAATTTGCTTCTCCATTGATAACTTTATCTCCTGCAATAAGATGAAAATCTGGAATACTTGGAGCTTCAGTATCTGCAACACCATCCGTATCATAACGTGAGTTTCCATCAGAATTAATTTTATAAATTGTAAACCTTTCATAATTCTTAAAAGCACTCTCACTTGGGATCTTCAATTCATAATTTCCTTCTCCATCGGATACAGTCTCTACCGTACCATCATAACCAATTCTTAATCTAGTATTTGGCGTTGTCTTACCTATAACTGACTGGCTACCATCTTTATGATTTTTAAATTGAACTGTGGTTTGGATAGATCCAGATTCTTCCGCGCCAACTTTACTAACTAACACTGGACCACATAGCATTAAGCTCACCAGTCCATAACCTAAAACCTTTTTAACTTTTTTGTTCATAAGAACCTCCCAAATAATACTACTACAAGTAGTGTTTTTAATAATTATATTCTACACTATATAGTTGTAATTGTAAACGCTTAATATATAAAGTTAGCACTTCGCAACTATATTACTGTTTTCTTCACTATCTTTTAATAATATTTTTCTTTCCGCAGTGACAAAAGTACCTGAAACAGAATCTGTTTCAGGTACTCAGAATTATTGAGAGTAAAACAGTTTAGGAAACTGTTTTAGCCTGAGCCCAGAAATGAAAGAGCGAAGGGGCTCAAAACGAATTGAACACGGGCTAAGAATCGTGTCAAAAAGATAAGTCTTCCTAGAATCTAAAGATTCTGCGTCAAATTTCCTATTTTGACTTTATCCGCGGACGCCCTTTGTATCTTGATTTAGTCATGGAACTTCGTAGAAGTTCGCTGACGTCCGTACTCACCTAAGGAAAGTTTTTCAGAAGAATTTATCTTTAATCTAAAAACTCCGGAAAACCGGAGTTTTTTTGTGTTCTTATCGTTCTTTCAACATCTTGGTGGCAAGGTCTAGCATCTCTACCGCCTTTTGGTAGTGCTCGTCCAACAAATCGTAGACGGCATCTTCCGATAAGACTCCACAGTAGACCTCTTCAGGGAAGTCTGGCTGGTTGGACAATTCGACATCGTCCATGTAGACCTGGCTAGTGTAGTAATCACGAAGGGCGATATAGCTAGACTGGCCAGCTTCTACCCGTTTCAAACATGCTTCGAGCTCTTCGATTAAACCTTGGTAGGTGTTGAGATGGCCTTCCATCTCTTGGATTCGTTCAATTGGAGTCATGAGTTGTCCTTTCTATCTGCTAGAGAAACGACTTGCAACTGCTCGCCACCCAGTAAAATCAAATAGGATTCAACCTGGTCCACAGCATATGAGCGGCGGAGGGCTTCTGCGTAGAGTTTCAGTTGGGCTTGGTAGCGATCCAGCAATTCTTGAGGGTTCCGGTAACGGTCTGTCTTGTAGTCAAAGAGAAGAATCCGATCTTCCAACAGTAGGTAGCCGTCTAAGATCCCCCGGACCACAAAGTCCTGGCCACTAGCTGGATCTGTCTTGAGCATGGCAAAGGGCGCTTCACGATGGACCTTGTCGGACTCTTTGAGCAAGAGTTGGCCCAAGTCGGTCTGGAAGAAGGCCAAAACCTTCTTGAGGTCGATTCGCTTCTTGACAGCTAGGCTGGCATTGACTTCTTGGAGAACCATTGCTAGGCTCTCCATGGTTGGAACCGTCGTCAATGGAATTCGTTGCATCAGTTCGTGCAGGGCACTACCGACTGCCGCCCCTGTCACAGCTTCTTCCTTGCCAAAGGTTGGAAAGTCAAAGCTTGGTAAGGCAAGATCCGCTTTTTCCATGAAGTCCACTCCGTCAATATCTTGAATGGGTTCATAGAATTTTTTGATTTGACTTGGAGTCCGTACGCTAGGGAGTTGGATGGCTGCTTGGTACTGGGTGTTGAGCCGGTCCACTGATTCTATGACATCTAAGGCCCGGCGAATCTCTTCTGATTGCCGGTTGTCCTTGAGGTCATCGACTGGGAGAGAAGACTTCAACTCCAAGTGACCGATTTGCTCCGGCGTCAAGTCTTGGTCGGTCACAAAGCGGGTCTGATAGGACAAGTGTTGCTGGGCAAAGACTGCCTGGATGGCATAGAGCCAGTCTTGGAAACAATTGATCTCCTTGCGAAGAGCTGGACTTAAGCGTCCATTTACACTGGCTCCCCATTTTTTCTCTTCCAACTTATCCTGCCGGCCCTTGCCCACCAGATAGAGCTTGCGCTCTGCTCGGGTCATAGCGACATAGAGGAGGCGCATCTGCTCAGACAAGGCTGCCAGACGAATTTCCTCAACATTTCGCTGGTAAGGCAGAGTCTCAATGACCAATCGAATATCTTCTGGGAGGCCAGGCTGGTCATTTTCAACGGGAAGACTAGCCACATACTTGATGCCGACTCCGTTTTTCCGACTGATGACAGCATTGGTAGACAGTTCCTTGCCGACAAACTTTTTATCGGTGTTGAGGATAAAGACATAGGGGAACTCAAGTCCTTTGCTCTTATGAATGGTCATAAGCTGGACAGCATCCTTAGGAACTGCCTGGGCCACATTGGCCAAGTCGTGCTGATTTTCCAAAATCTTATCAATCATGGAAATAAAGCGAGGCAACCCCTTGAAGCTAGAGCTTTCGAAGTCATTTGCCCGAAGGGTCAAGGCATAGAGATTGGCCTGCCGTTGGGCACCATTTGGTAAGGCACCTACATAATCATAATAGTGGCGATCTTGGTAAATCTTCCAAAGCAGATCGTAAAGGGAGTGCGTCTGGGCATAGTCACGCCAGGCATCCAGTGTCTCCATAAAGCGAGTGAGTTTCTCTTTTAAGCTCGCATCGATCAACTGAGGAGCACTTCCAGTCTGGTCTAAGGCAAGTTGCAGTTTCTCATAGAGATTTTCTGCTTTTTTGCCTTCACCTCTCTGTAAGGCTAAACGGGCCAACTGGTCCTCGTCAAATTCAAACATGGCTGATTTCATGAGGGCCACCAAAGGATAGTCCTGTAAGGGATTGTTAATGGTGCGGAGGGTATCCAAGAGGACCATGACCTCAACAGACTGGAGGTAGTTTTCCTCTCCCCCGTCCGCAACGATAGGAATCTGATAGGCTTCAAAGGCTGAAAGAACCTTGTCGTTACGGGTCCGAGAAGCCGTTAAAAGCGTCATATCCTTGAAAGGTACCCCCTCTTCGTTGTGGAGTCGGATGATCTCCTTGATGACCAAAAGGACTTCACCTGAGGATAGACTATCCCCTTCTTGCTCTTCTTCACCTGTTTCATCCGCTTCCTGACTGCCATCATAGAGCAGGAACTCTGTCTCATAGGCCGGTGTCGGCTCTTTCTTCTCTGGATTGCCTGCAATCAAGCGATGGCTCTGGTCATAGAGAATTTCTCCAACTTCCTCATCCATGAGGCGTTCAAAGACATGGTTGGTCGCTTCTAAAACCTCTACATGGCTTCGGAAATTCTCCTTGAGCAGAATCAACTTGCCATCTGCCCCTTCTTCTTGGTAGGCCTTAAACTTGTCATTAAAAATCTGGGGATCCGCCTGACGGAAGCGGTAGATAGACTGCTTAATATCTCCCACCATGAAGCGGTTGTGTCCATTGGACAAGAGCTCCAACATCCGCTCTTGAGTATGGTTGGTATCCTGGTACTCATCGACCATGACCTCGTGGTAGCGCTCCTGATAGAGCTTGCGGATTTGAGGAAATTCTTCTAGAATCTGGATGGCAAAATGGCTGATGTCGCCAAATTCAAAGGCATTTTCCTGCTTCTTGCGCTCCAAATATGCAATCGAGAAAGCTTGGACAAAGTCCCTGAGCAAGACTAGCAAAGGCAAGGGCTCATCCTTGAAGCGAATCTGATAGGTCAATTGGTAGTGCTGGGAAGCTGCTGCCCGCAAGGCTTCGATGCGTTCTTTACGTTCGTCATTAAAGGTAGTAGCTAACTCTTTCAGGTCTTCCTTTCGTGTCGTGATGGTCAGGCTTCGTCCTCCACTGGCACGGGAGATCAAGACCACCCGCTCCAAGACCTCAAAAATCGCTTCCTGACTAGATTTCTCATTGAGACTAGAAATCAAGTCTTGAATAGCGGTGACATTTTCTTGGTACTTGGCTCCTGAAAAGGCTTGTCCTTCATTAGCCAGATGGAAGGCAAAGAAAGATTCCAATTCAAAGAGTTGCTCTTTTACCTCTTGGGCTAACTGGTTCAAGGCTTCATCATAGTCCAGATCCCGATAACCTTTGAGAAAGGACTCCTCCAACCAGGTGAGAGGATCCGCAGTGGATTGGAGAAAATCTACCAGGGCATAAACCTGGTCCTTAAAGCCTGCTAGCGACTTGCCCTTTCCTGTAAAGTTCTTAACTAGACGACTAAAGAGGCGGTCAAGCCCTTGCTCCTCATAAAAGCGCTCAAAAACTTGTTCAAAACAGTCATTCTTAAGCAGGTACAGCTCGCTTGCACTTTGAAGGATGCGGAAGGTCGGCGAGAGGCCCAATAAATAGCCGTATTTGGAGACCAGTCGCTGCGTGAAGGCATCCATGGTTCCGATATCACTAGTTGGTAATTCTGCGATTTGTTGAGCCAAGTGGCGCTTGAGCTCCTCATCCTTGGTAGACTTGAGGCTCTTCTCTAACTCTTTTTCTAAGCGTTCCTTGAGCTCAGTCGCTGCCTTGACGGTAAAGGTCGAGATGAACAATTGCTGGATAGAAATCCCCCGATGCAACTGATCCAGGATCCGTTGAACCATGACGAAGGTCTTCCCAGAACCAGCCGAAGCCGAGACCAGGATATTGGTCCCTGACGAATAGATGGCTTCTATCTGCTCAGGGGTCCGTTTTTGTTCCTTGTTAGACTGGGCCTCCTGGATTTTGAGGTCTTGAATCTGAACGGGACTTAAAAATTCAATTGGTTTCATTGATTCAATTCCTCCTTCATTTTTTCTATCCAGGCCTGGCGGAGCTTGTCACCAACTGGGCGTTTCTCGTACTGTCTTGGATCCAGTTTCTCCAAGAAACGGGCTTGTCCCAAGTGGAGATTGGCTTCAAATCCCGTAATCGATTTGTATTGTTCTACATATGGAGCAATGCTTCGACCATTTTCAGTATAAGGGTTGATAGCAAAGTCACCCGATAAGATGCCCTGGGTTGCTTGTTGATAGAGATGGGCATTGTAGAGTAAGAGCAGATCTAGCTCCTCTTGACTCAGCAACATGGCCTTGTTTTTCTCATAGCTCTCCCCTAATTGACTGGCTTGGTCTGCCAAGAAGAGCCCCTTATACTGCTGGGATTTTAGGACGGCTTGGACAGCATCTTCGACCGCCTTGGTATCCTTGAGAGGCACCAAAGGATCCGTCATCTGCAAGTACATGGCGCCGAAAATTCCCTTGTCAGGATCAAAAACCTGAAAGTCTTTGATAGCAGACAGATAGGTTGGCAGCTGGGAGTTGAGGCCATTATAGAACTTCTCAAAGTTAAACTTGGTCTCACTGGACT
Organism: Streptococcus sp.; assembly: GCF_030825805.1. Lineage (GTDB taxonomy): Bacteria > Bacillota > Bacilli > Lactobacillales > Streptococcaceae > Streptococcus. The sequence goes on along the minus strand of NZ_JAPJPF010000002.1, from coordinate 57,189 downwards.
TGTAGTCCACCACTCCCAAGGCCCCTGTGTCAGACAGCCGATCAATCCGATCGACCTTGCCCTTGACCAAGAGCGGACGACCATCTTCTAAGGTTAAGAAGGGACGATCTTCTCGGCCGAAGAGAGCTTCTTCTCCAATGGTTTCAATACTGTCATTGTGAGCGAGGACACGACCAGTCGCCCGAGCTGTATCCAGGAGCAATTCTTTTGAAAAAGCGGCCATAGCATTCTCCTGATAAAGGAGAGCAAACTCTGTCTCCTGGCTGGTTTCGCGAATGGCCTTGGTCAAACGCTCATCAAAATCCCCTTCTGAAGGATCTTTCAGCACCCGTTCAAAAATACGGTGCAAGAAATTCCCATGGCTTCTCGCGTCTGGGCGCAAGTGCCACTCCTCCTGCAAACCTAGGACATAGTGGAGATAATAGCTGTATTGGTTTTGGTAGTAGGTGTTGAGAGCTGAGGCAGATAAAGACAGAGCCTGCCCTTTTGGATAAAGGACTTCCAGCGTCTCATCCTCTAAGACCTTGGTCGTCAAGCTGTGGCTGATTTGTGGGATATGCAAGCCTTCTGAAGCCAATTTCTTCCGAAGAACGCGAATGGCAACTGCCCAGAAGGTCGCTTCTTCCTTGCTCAACTCCTGGTCAATTTCTCCCTGGTGCAATTCAATCAGTCGAGCTAAGAGGGCCTGGTAAGACCCCATATCTTCACTAGAGGCCCTTGCCTTCTTCTCAATGACGGGTAGAGCAAGCGGTGCCTTGGTCAGCTCAAGCAAGTAAGAGGACATCTTATCGTCCACCTCATTGACAAGAATAGGGCTGGACAAGACCAGCTGTTTGGTGGCCGCATTGAAGAGAGATAGGGCGACGAAGCGATTCTTCCGTAAGTTGTCCTGACTGGCAATTTGGAGATTAGCCTGTTGGTCTGAAGCTCGGTTCAGGACCTGACGCTCCTCATCCGTCAGCAAGGATTGGTCCTTGGCAATCTTAGGGAAACGCTCCTGGGTCAAGCCAATGGCATAGACATAAGGAGCTGATAAGGGCTCAATCAAATCATAGGACTGGACTGTCACTACATCCACAGTCGCTGGGACCGTTCGATAACTTGCCAACAAGATCCCTGACAAGAGAAGGCTAAGAAAATCATCTAAGGTCACCTTGATTTGATCAAAGACCTGGGCAAATTGTTCTAGCACATGGCTAAAGGACTTCCAGACCTGGTCATAGCGTTCCATTTCCTGTTCAGAGCCACGACTGGCTAACTGTTGCATGTTTTGCGCCAACTGGGCATCTTGACAAAACTGGGCAAACTTTTTCACTAGGCCCTGGCTGGTCTGGCTCTTGGTCTTGTAAAAATCCTGCAGGGGATTGATGACTTGCTGGCGAATCTGGTTGAGACGCTCTAGATCAAATTTGTCCTGGTGGTTGGCTGTAAAGTCACGAGAAAAGGCAGCCAGGCCCTTGATCTCCGCAAAGCGAACATATTGTTCGAAATGGTCAATGTCCTCTCGTGTTAGCGTCCCATAGAGCCCCGTCTTCAAGAGATTGACCACATCCTCGGTCAAAAACCGATAGCGACGAAGACGGTCCAAGGATTCCACCCATTGGACCAGGGGATGCTGGGACATGGACTCACTCTTTCCAAGATAAAAGGGAATCTGGTACTGGTCAAAGATGGTCTTGAGCTGGAGCTGATAAGCATCCACATCCCCCAAGAGGACTCGAATATCTTTGTAACGAGCGCCCTCATACAGGTGCTGACGAATGGAGCGGGCTACAGCCTCAAGTTCTTCCTTTTGATGGTTACAGGTCCAAATCTCTACTGCTTCTCTGTCTTGATCAGACAGCTCACCTTCTACCTCTGTAAAGTCATAACGAGCTTCCAAGATCCGCGTTATACGACTAAAGGCATCCTCTTTTCCTTGACCGACATAGCTTGGCGTGACCTGGTAGGTCCTAGCCAAGTCTAGCAGGAAGTCCACACTGGCCTGGTAGAGGTTTCCTTCACGAAAGGTCGAGCGATAGGCTTTCTCACTGGCGTATGCCCCAATAATGATCTCTACGCCCTTGTCGTGCAGTAAATGAACCAGGTAGTCCTCCTCGGCTGAGAAACGGGTAAAGCCATCAATCACTAAGGCCAAATCCTTTAACTCCTCATCCAAATCTCCCTTGATAAGATGAGAGGCAAAACTAGCCAACTTAGACTCAGACTCAAAAGAACCTGCAACTAACTGGTCTTGAACAGCCTTCAAGATATGGACCAAGTCTTCTCTCTTCTCCTGATCTGGCAAGGCATCCAAGTCGGATGCTGTCATCTGGGCTGTCTGCAACTCATGAAAGAGCTGGATCAATTGTTGGATAAACTGGGGATCCTTCTTAAGACGGGCATAAACCTTGAGCTCTTCATCCGGCATCTGAGAAAGCACCTTAAAAAAGAGCATGCCAAGACCGATATCATCTAGCGCTTGCTGCTGGTGGCTTTCATTAAGTGTAAAATAGCGTGCCATCTGAGCAAAGCGCGTAATGGTGATGGCAAAAGAAGCCTTCTGGTCTAGGAGTTGCAAAACTTTGCGCTCCTTCTCAAAAGATAGAGAGTTGGGTGCGATATAAAAGACCCGCTTCCCTTCTTCAACCAATCGATTGGCCTCATCCACCAAGACCTGGGTTAAAGGGGTTCGAATATCTGTATAGACTAATTTCATAATGTTATGATTCCTGTAAAATGATAGTTCTATTATACCATCTTTGCGCCTTTTCTACAGGGATTTTCCCATCATTCAGGTGATTCAGAGCAGTTAAAAAAACCGGACAACATGTCCAGTTTTTCAACTATTTTTTTAACTTCCCCAGTTGATTAAAAGATAGAGGATGCTAGAGCCAAACATATCGGCCAAAGCATGCATGAGGAAGAATGGCAAGAGGTTTTTGATCACCTTCTTGTAGAGGACATAGTAGAAGAGTCCATAAATCACTCCGATGACCACTGCCCAAAGCAAACCTTGGTAGGTATGGAAGGAAATCCGAATCAAGGTCGAATAAGCCAGTGCCCACCACTTGTACTTGTCATTAACAGATGTCATGACTCCCAAGAAGAAGAACTCTTCGTAGAAACCATTCAGCAAGGCATAAGCAATCGCCATGGGACTAAGCGCTAAGAACTTGTGAATAATCTGCATGGGATCGATAAATGGGAGGAGATTGATATTGAAGTAATCATACTCTCCACTCACCGTTGTCACGATATCCCCAAATAGCCCAACAATGGCAAAGATCAAAGGTACCCAAAAGAGGACGGACCATTTAAAACGAATCGGTAGCTGTTTAAAATCAAAATTCCGGAGAAGTAAGTAGGCAAAGGCGAGAGTTAATAAGATGATCTGCAGGGTAAAGTTGCTCGAGTATGCTGCCCCATCCCTAGCTGTTTCAGTCGTCGTTTCTGCTACACTGGTCACCGTTTGAGCAACTGGTTGAAGACTGGCAAGGAAGAGTTCTGTAGACCATACAATAAACTGCCCAAACATGATCGCAGTCACAATAGCGATATCAAACCACTTAAGCTCTTTTAAAGGCTTTTCAGGTCCTATCAACTTTAAAATTTTCATCATTCATCCTTCTATTCCCATAATGGAAGTGTTTTTGATAGTTCTACTATAGTAGAATATGCTTAAAGAAACTTTAATTCTTAGTTAGTAATAAAATCATATCAGTAAAAAACGACCATTTGGCCGTTTCTATATTTCTATTCTTCTAAGAGGTCTTGGATTCTATCCAGATATTGGTTGTCTGTCACCGCCATCACGCGCACCCCTTCTGGCCAGATAAAGTCGGGACCAATCTGACTTCGCAAAGGCTGGTCTTCCGCATCTCGATAGCCAATAATATTGAGTTGATATTGGTCTCTGATTTCCAAGTCTTGGATGCTTTTTCCTACCCAGCTAGCTGGAACCGTAAACTCGACCACCACCACTTCTTCATCCAACTGGAAAACTTCAATCCCATGTTGGAAGAGAATCATCTTGGCTAGGGACATTCCCGCTTCCACCTCTGGTAGGATGACCAAATCAGCCCCAATCTTCTCAAGGACTTCCTTGGTCACTTCATTCTTGACCTTGGCAATGACATGCTCGACGCCAAGTGACTTACAGTGCATAACAGCCAGCACACTGGACTCCAGGTTTTCACCCGTCGCGATCACGACTGTGTCACAGTTCCCAATATCTGCTGCATCCAAGAGGTCCAACTCCGTAATGTCTCCAACAATTCCAGTTGTAATCATGGATTCATACTGATTAATCACATCTTCGTGATCATCAATTGCAATAATATCCACATCCTGGTCCTGTAGGGTTTTCAGGACACTCTGTCCAAAAATTCCTAATCCTAAAATTCCAATGGTTCGATTCTCCATAAGTTTCTCCTATCCGATAATGATGTCTGCCTTGGCATACTGCAAGGTATCTGCTTTCTTGGCTTGGTAATTGTTCAAGCTAACCATGAGGGTCAAAGGACCAATCCGTCCGATAAACATGAGGACCATGATAATGCCTAGTCCAGCTCCATTTAAGGTTGAGGTTACATTGGCGGTCACTCCCACTGTCGCTAGAGCGGATACCACCTCAAAGACCAAATAAATAAAGCGTTGGCCATCCGGCGTCACCAAACAGATTCCTAATAGCCCCACTAAGAAGGTCAACTGGAAAATCACCGCTGTCCCAAAGGAACGTTGAACAATGTCTGGTGAAATCGTACGTTTTCCTAAATTGGTATGTGGTAGCCCCAATAGTTCCTTCCGAGCCAGGAGCAAGAGGACCAGGAAGGTTGTGATCTTCATGCCCCCTGCTGTCCCACCTGGTGCTCCACCTAAAAACATCTGCAAGAGATAGACGAAGAGCGTCACTGGCCGGACTGCTGTATAATCTAAGGAAGCAAAACCAGCTGTCCGCATGCTGACGGTTTGGAAAAAGCTGACTAAAATTTTCTCTCCTAAGGGGAGGGACCCAATGGATGCCGGATTATCAAACTCGGTCAAGAGACTGGTTACTGTCCCAAAGAGGAGGATCGCAGCTGTTAACCAGAGAACCACCTTGGTATGGAAGCGAAGAGTCCGCCGTCCTGATTGATTGCGGGCCTTGGTAGCGAGGTCAAACCAAACCATAAAGCCCAATCCACCAGTAATAATAAGGGCAGACAAGGTCAGGTTCACCAGCCAATCGGTCTGGAAACTCATCATACTATCGCCCCCAAAATTATCGAAGCCCGCATTACAAAAAGCTGAAATCGCGACAAAGATGGAGTTAAAGATTCCATGCCCCCAGCCGAAGCGAGGAATGAAGCGAATCATGAGGAGCAAGGCCCCCAGTCCTTCGATGGTAAAGGTGGTTATGAAAATAGAACGGACAAAACGGGCCAAGCTCTGGTTATTGCTAAAACTAAAGCTGTCCCGGATGGTCTGTCGGTCCTTGTAGCTAAGCTTTTGACGACTTTCCATAAAGAAGAGACCGATAAAGGTCAAAATCCCCAGGCCACCAATCTGAATCAAGAGCATACAGACCAACTGCCCCCAGGCATTGTAGGTCGAAGCTACTGATTGGGTAAAGAGCCCTGTCACACAGACCATGGAGACTGCTGTAAAAAGGTGGTCGATATAGCCTGCTTTTGAGCTTGCTTGCTGAACAAAAGGCAGACTCAATAGGAGGGAGCCAATCAAGATAACCAAGGCAAAGCTAAGAAAGATTCGCCTTGCCGGAGACAGGCCAGTCAGCTTGGCCTTCCATTGTTTAAAAAATAATTTGACTAACATAGCTTCATTGTATCATAAAAAGAGTATAGACCTACAAGTGAAGAACCATTTCTAGGCACAATTCTAAGGCTTTATCGAATGCTTCAGATCCCCAGTCACGCTGGTCATAATTTTCCAGGTCTGCAAGAGAATCTGCGGTAAAGAGGAGCAAGCCCCAAACCGCATCACGAAGCTGGGCTACTGCTGCAAGTGAGGCACACTCCATCTCCACAACGCTACACCCTTCTTCAATGCGATAGGCCACCTTGTCGGGCGTTTCTCTATAAAAGCCGTCCGTCGACCAAGTCATCACTTCTTGATAGGGAATGGACGCTTGTTTTAGAACCCTTTCAATGGCAGTCAGTGCCCGACGATCCACTTCTATATAACGAGAAGGAGCCACATAATGGTAACTAGCCCCCTCATCTCGCAAGGCCTTGGTCGGGATTATAAAGGCATTTTCCTCCATATCCACCAAGACGCCACAGCTACCTGCCGAAATCATCTTCTTCACCCCATAGCCAATCAACCAATCCATGAATTGAGCAGCAGGCGCTGATCCGACTGGCGCTTGGGCCAAGCAGATTTCCTCTCCTTGGTGGTCCATGACATAGACCGGATAAGTCTTGGTAGCTGAGACAAAGCTAGCTACTTGTTTGGCTCCTACAACTTTCGCAAAGCGATCAATCTCATCCTCCAAGAAAGCATAGATGCATTTTTCAGGCAGGTGTAGATCAAGCCCCTCATGGGTCGGCATAATGACTGCTTGTGGGTTGTCGTCAAACTCTAAAATAGGAATTTCATGCTTATGGATCATCTTTTTCCTCCAAACTCGTTTGTAACATTATATAAGCCCATCTATCCTGTGTCAAGGAGAGATAGCGAAAAGGACAATTTTCCTTCCACAGCAACTCCCCATATAACTGAATACTATGAACTATGATATAATGGGGACAGTACAAGGGAGGAAAACAATGTTACAAGAACTAGCTTTTACAGGACAATGGAGACACTATCAAAAACGCGTTCTCGATAAGAGTGAGGCTTTTATGGCGGATGGCCACCTGCATTTGGTAGCAGCTCCTGGCTCTGGAAAAACAACCCTAGGAATTGAATTCATCCGACGCTTTGGGCAACCAACCCTGATCTTGGCACCTACGGTCACCATTCGTCAACAATGGGTCGACCGGATTATCCAAGCATTCTTGAAAGATGAAAGCCAAGCGGAGCAATTGATCTCTCAGAATCTTAAACATCCTAAGCTGATTACAGTGGCTACCTATCAAGCCCTACACAGTGCCATGAACCAAATCGTCGGTCAATCGCAAGCTGAAGATACCGATGACCAGGCAGAGATTGAAACATTTGATTTCAAAGGCTTTGACATCTTTTCTACTTTCAAAGAAATCTCACTTGGAACCCTCTGTTTAGATGAGTGTCACCACCTGCGCAATGAATGGTGGAAGAGTTTGGAAGCCTTTCGCCAAGCCTTCCCTGACTTAAAGATGATCTCCCTCACTGCTACCCCTCCCTATGAAGGGGACCCTACTCTTTGGGAACGCTATATCCGCATGTGTGGGGAGATTGATGAGGAAATCACGGTTCCCGAATTGGTAAAGGAAGAGACCCTTTGTCCCCACCAAGACTATGTCTACTTTGCCTTTCCAACCAAGGAAGAGCAGGCTCAGTTGGACGCCTTTAGCCAACAAAAGAATGCTCTCTTACAACAATTGACTTCCGATCCCCTCTTTTGCCAACACCTGCAATCCTGTCAGGCCTTATCTGGTCAGATTAGTGATGATGAATTGCTCAATGAGCCCAAGTATCTCTCTGCTACCCTGATCTTTCTTCGAAGCAAGGGAATTGACTTTCCCAAACGTTTCCAGGACCTTTTAGGAGCCAAGAAACTACCTGCTTTCACCCTGGACTGGCTTGAAATTCTCCTGCAAGGTCTGCTCTTTCAGGTGCCTCACTGGTACAATCTACCTGAGGAATACGAGAAGCAACTGCTTCATGAATTAAAAGCAGCCAGCTTGATCGATCGAAAACAAGTCAAACTGGTCCGCAACAAAAAACAAGACCTCCTGCTGAACCAATCCCTTGGAAAACTCAATGCGGTTCGAGAGATTTTCAAGGCGGAATACCAGGCTCTTGGAAGCCAACTGCGCCAACTGGTTTTAACAGACTATATTCGCCAAGACTTTGAAGTTCATCTAGGGGACACGGACGCCCAATTCACTCAGTTGGGAGTTCTCTCGTATTTTGAATCCATTCGCAGGGAAAGCATAGAGCTAACGACCCCTCCTGCCATCGCTGTCTTAACAGGTACTATCGTCATCATCCCAACAGTTGCTAAGCCAAAACTAGAAGAGCTTCTAGGAGCGAATCGACTGACTTACCAAAATGTCGGCCAATTATCTCCTGATGACTTTCTCAAGATTCGCTTGGTTGGTTCTCAACATGATTTGGTGACAGCTGTGACTCAGCTCTTTCAAGAGGGACTCATCCAAGTCGTGATTGGAACCAAGTCTCTTCTAGGAGAAGGCTGGGATGCTCCTTGTGTCAACTCCCTGATCCTAGCGAGCTTTGTCGGTAGCTTTATGCTCAGCAACCAAATGCGAGGCCGTGCCATCCGAGTGTGGCCTGAGGATCCAGACAAGACCAGTAACATCTGGCATCTGGTCTCCATCAATCTTTCCTCAAAGAAATGGTATGAAAAGTCAGATCTTGAAAAGGAAGAGATCGAAGCCATCACTGATCAACTGAAAGAATACAGTCCTGATCTAGAGCTTTTAGAGAGACGGATGAAGCAATTTTTAGGCCTCCACTACAAGGAACCCTTTATCGAATCCGGAATCGAACGTCTATCCTTTGACAATATCCGCTATACTAAAAAACAGTTACAGAAACTCAACGAAGAGTCCTTAGAGCGCTCCACTCATCGTCAAGAACTTCGGGATGACTGGCAAAAAGCTCTTCCGATTCTTGAGAATATGGAGATTGCAAACGAGGTCCAAGTGGATAAACACTTCCTGCCTCTGGCCCTATTTTTTGATGCCAGAAAGCTAGCTCGCTGGCTGACGGCTGCTGCTTTGACCGATGCTTTCGCCAACCTTATTTACTACTCACATAGAGGTGGAAGGAACACTGTTTCTCTTATTCTTCTATTCGTCTTAGCTGTTCTCGCACTCCTTGCTTGGCTACGCTACTACCTCTATAAGAGTCCTTATAAACGCATGGAAGTATTTGGAGAAGCTGTCCGTCAAGCCTTATTAGCTTCTGGCCAGATTCAAACCCAGGAGACCCGCATCCAAGTGGTCCGAGATAGGAAGGATGCCATCAACACGCTGATCTATATGAAGGGCGGAACCATGCGAGAGAAAGAACTCTTCTCGCAAACCATGATCGAATTTTTCGCACCGATTGAAAACCAGCGTTACATCCTAAAAGCTCAGGAAAAAGTATCCGACCAGACAGAATACTTCGCCGTGCCAAGCCTCTTTGATAAGCGAAAAGAGGAGGCCCAAGCCTTTGTCGAGCAAATCCGAAAGAGCCTAGGTAAGTATGACCTCGTCTATACCAGAAGCGCCGAAGGCCGTGCTGTTCTTTTAGATGCACGCATCAAGGCCTTGGCTAACAAACAAGAGCGCACCTTCACCAAGAAACAAGTGATGTCGGATTTGAAATAAGAACTGATTTCACTACAAAAAAATTCTAGTAGACAACCTCTACTAGAATTTTTTCATTACTCAATGACAATCATAGCCTTAATGGTCTTGCGTTCATCCATGTCTTTATAAGCTTGATCAATCTCGTCCAAGCTATAGCTATGGGTAAAGACGCGTCCTGGATTGATATCGCCGTCAAGCACTGCTTTCAGCAAGAACTGTTTGTCATAAGTTGTCACGGAAGCAGCGCCTCCTGCAACAGAAATATTTTGCGCAAAGGTCGAACCAAGAGCACGGTTATTGTAGTGAGGAACACCGACAAAACCTAAACGTCCACCATTGTGAAGAACCCCAAGGGCCTGATCAACAGCTGCTGCGGTACCGACACATTCAAGAGCCGCATCTGCTCCTCCTCCGAGGATTTCACGGACCTTGGCAATGCCTTCTTCGCCACGCTCCGCTACGACTGCTGTCGCACCAAATTCCAAAGCCATTTGTTGGCGGTCTTCGTGGCGACTCATGAGGACAATTTGTGACGCTCCCCGCATCTTGGCTGCGATCACTGCACATTGACCAACGGCACCGTCCCCGATGACCACTACTTTGTCACCAGGCTTCACGTCTGCTACACGCGCCGCATGGTAACCGGTTGGCATGACATCCGCTAACGTCAAGAAGGATTTGAGCATGGCTTCTGTATAATCTGATGGTTGCCCAGGAATCTTGACAAGAGCCCAGTTAGCATACTCGAAGCGCATGTACTCTGCTTGAACCCCATCAGACCAGTTAGTGCCGATATGGCGGTCACACGTCCCATCATAGCCTGCACGACAGGCATCACACTCCCCACAGCCATGGGTGAAAGGCGCGATGACAAAGTCTCCTGGTTTGACCGTGGTAATGGCCTCACCGATTTCTTCGACAACCCCAATAGCCTCGTGGCCACTATTTTGGTGCCCCGCTTCAATATCTGGATTGCGGTAGCTCCAGAGATCGGATCCACAGACACATGTTCGGACGATGCGGAGAATAACATCATCCGGTTCTTCGATGTGTGGACGTTCTACTTCTACTAGACCCACTTGCCCAGCTTTTGTATAGACTGTTTTCTTCATAGGAACAACCTACTTTCTATTGCTTACCTACCTATAGTATACACTTTTTATCGAGCTCTAGCCCACTTCCTGATTTAAAACTCCATCTTTTAATCATATTTTTTTCCATACTTCTTTTCTAGCATTTTCTTAATCAAATAGGGCATTTTGACATTATCGCGGCCTTTCTTATCAATCAATTTTCTGACAAAATCGGGCATTTGAATATCTTTTTCTGCTTCCAAAATCTGACCTGTACTTGAAGGAGCTTCCAACTCATCAAAAGTCTCTAGCTGAGGTTGATAGTCACTATAGTCACCATCTATATGAGACTGAATGGTTGACAGAAGGGCTTTAATCAGTCGTGAATCGCTATTTGGCATAGGAGGTCGATGATAAGCCACTCCGAGCTCCTGACATAGCTCCTGACACTCCACATCATTATCAAAAAGAACTTCAATATGCTCACTAATAAAGGCAATCGGAACAAAAATATAGTGGTCAGGATGCTCCCTCTCATCTCGCAGGTATTCTAAGACATCTGGCTTAATCCAAGGAATACCTATATCACTCTCACTCTGCCAAGTATTGGTGTACTGCTCCTCTTCAAGCCCTAAAATCTCTGCAATCATGCGACTATTGTCATAAATCTGGTCGATATAAGGGTCACCAAAATCTAGTGCCAAAACTGGGACACTGTGGGCTGAAAAAATCACCTTATAACTGTCGTCTCCAATTTGATCTACAATCTTTTGGATCTCATCAGCCCAATAGTGGAGTAGGTCAGGTTCGCGGTACCAGTCCTTGATGATTTGGAACTTTATCTGCTCACTTTCTAGAAATTTTTCATAACCCATGACAGAATAGTAGGAATAATGGGGCTCTAGAATCAAACACAAACACTCTTTAATTCCATCTAACTCCATTTCTTTGATCACATCTGTGATGAAAGGGCGGGAAAATTTGTTGGCAAAGTATACCGACGCTTGATTTCCAAGAGCAGTAGCAACCAAGTCCACTTCTTCTCTAGTTATCCTTTGGAGCGGCGTTCCACCGATTCGGACGTAATTGTCATATAAAGTCTGAATTTCATGTGGTTCAGGACGAACCCCACGGCGTATATTCGTGAAAAACTCTGCTACTCCTTCGTAGGTAATCTCTTCTGGCGACCCAAAGGTCATCATCAACACAGCTCTTTTACTCATAACTACTCCTTGTTCCATGTTTGTTCTATTTTACCATGAAAAGGCTTACTTTAGGGGACTTGGTATCAAAAAAACTCTTAGCTCTGAGCTCTAAGAGTTTGCATAACGATTCTTAATGATGATGATTATGTCCATGACTTTGACTGGCTTCCAGCTCTTCGATCTTGCGCTTGTGAGCACGGTGGGTTGCCAAGTCTTCATCTACCTCAATGGTGACGTTTTGAAAGCCACAGTCTTTAAGCAAGGTGCGGATAGACTCTTTACAGCCTTCCATATGCTTGACATGCTCTAAACAAACATGGACAATGGCGTTTTTTTCCAGGCCATCCATGGTCCAGAGATTGAGCTGATTGATACTAGTCACATGGTCCAACTGCTCCAAATCACTCTTGATCTTCTGGATATCCACTCCTTCTGGCACAGCATCGAGGAAAATCTTGAGCGTACTCCAAAAACGTGGAAGGGCTTTGGACAAGATGAACGCAGAAATTAAAAGAGATAAGAGGGGATCGAGGAAGTACCAATCAGTGTAGCGCAAGATGATGGCGACGACAATCACTGCCAACCAACCTAGTGTATCCTCAAGGAAATGGAGACTCAGGATGGATTCATTCTTAGTCTGCCCCTTACGGACGATGAGACTGGCTGTTAGATTTATGGCAATCGCAATGACTCCCAACCAAAGCATCCCCTCATGATCCACCGGCTGAGGCTCGATAAGCTTGCTGATATTTTCTAGAATGACTAGACTAGAGCCTGTTATGAGGATGACTGCTGTCAGGATGGCCCCCAAGAGGCTAAAGCGCTTGTAGCCCAGGGTATAGTGGCTGTCCTCCTCTCGATTGGAAATACTTTCGAGAAAAGCTGAGATACCAATAGCCAAGGCATCTCCCAAGTCATGGACAGCATCCGCTAAGATTGCACTGGAGCCAAAGAGACCGCCAAAGATAAATTCGATGATGGCAAAGCTAAAATTTAAGACAAAAGCCAGCCAAACAGCAAATTTAGAACTCATTTTTGACCTCCTTTAATATATGGTATAATGGGAATAGATGATTTACTCACTAGTATTATCTCCCACTCTACTAAGAAAGGATAGAAACAAACCGTTCTTTGTGTAAGTTATTGAACAGTTTGTTCGAATTGTCTATATGAGTCAAACCGACCGGCGGATTGCTAAAACAAAAAAAGCGATCTATACAGCCTTCTTAGAACTGTTAAATAGTAAAGGTTATCAAGCGACGACTGTTCAAGATATTATTGATCGGGCAGATGTTGGGCGATCTACCTTTTACAGTCATTATGAAAGCAAGGAACTCTTGCTTGACGAACTCTGCCACTACCTATTCCATCACTTGTTTGAGAGAGAGGCACACCTAGCTGCAGAAGACTACCTGGCTCACATCTTTCTCCATTTCCGAGAAAATCAAGACCACGTAACCAGCCTCCTTCTCTCCAAAAATGATTACTTTCTCCGTCAACTTCATAAGGAATTAGAAGCCCATGTCTTTCCTATGGTGGCAGATGATTTAAAAACAGCTCATCCTAGAATTCCAACTTCTTACCTCAAGCACTTTGTCGTTACTAACTTCATCGAAACCCTGACCTGGTGGTTGAGGAAAGGGAAAGCTTATAACGAGCAAGAAGTTGTTAGCTTTTATTTAGATGTTATGGAAATGACAGCTAAACAAGAATAAACATCATTTTTCTAGCTAGAAAGGAAATCTTATGAACCTCCTTATTCTTCTTGGTATTTTTACAGCCTTCTTAGCCCTTGCCTTTCCTGTCCTTCATTTATTGGCCAGCCTTTCAGAATTAAGAAAGGGCAAGAATACTCTAGGAAATCAGCTTCTGTTCATTGGTAGTTGCCTTGCGACCTTTTCTCTCATTCTCTACTTTTTTTTATCGATTGTTGCTTTATTCCTTTGGCTGATCGGCTGTGGTTTGATTTGCTACGGGGCCTATTGGAATGGAAAACACAAAGGAAACTTCCACCCAGCCTACCACCTGATTCGGATGAGCATCGCTCTGGTGATTACGCTTTTATTAGCTCTCATATAAGAAAAGCTCAAGTTTTTTGAAAACTTGAGCTTTTGTATTTTCTATTTATTAGCCCATCAACAGCATGAGAATAGGGATCACCACCATGGTTGCAAGGGTCGTCTCTGTCACCATGACTGCTGCATAATCACTATCAGCTCCGTAGAGTCTGGCAACAACTGGCGCATTGGTCATCACAGGCATGGCAGACTGGATGATAAAGACTTGCTTCATCAAGCTTGGAAGAGGGGCCCAGTAGACGATGGTCGCCATCAAGAGAGGGGCAACCAGGAAGCGACCTAGTAGAATCAATAGATGATCTTTTCCCAGAACAAACTGCTTCACACCTATATGAGACACTGACAAACCGATGAATATCATAGACAAGGGGGTCGTTAAATTACCCAGATACTGCAAATCACTGGCTATAAAGGCTGGCAGCTTGATATGCAGCATCACCATGACTAGCCCCAAGATAAATCCCATCAGGGGCGGAGAAAAGACTTTTTTCAGACTAGTTTTGAGATCAAACTGTGCTTCTCCCTCACCATCGCGCTGTATGAGGTATGTTCCCAAAGTCCAGAAAAAGGTCGTATTACACATGTAATAGATTAAAACATAGGGAATGCTGGCATCTCCAAAGAGGGCTTGGTTAATAGGGAGCCCAACGAAAATGGTATTGGAGTTAAAAAACATGGAAATAAAGAGGCCACGACGGTCCTGTTTCACCGCAAAGATCCTAGCTACTCCTGTCGCGATGCCAAGCAAAATAACCATAGACAGGGCAGGAAACCGCAAGGCTGGCAACATTTTAAGTAGATCTGCTGCTGTGAAGCGCTGCGTGATGGTGTAGAGCATATAGCAGGGAAGAGCAACTTGAGTGACCAGTTTAGCGAGTAGGCCACGTGACTTGTCATCAAACCAACCTTTTCACCGATGACAAAGCCCACTAAAATCATGCCCAGGATAACGAGAATCCCTGATATGCTCCTCAAAAAGATGTCCATGTTCTCTCCTCTTACTTTTTTGAAATGACAGTTTTTCTACAAGTCTCAAAAACTATTCTAGTATATCACAAAAAGAGGTGGGACAAAATGCCCCACCTCTAATGAGTTTTTGGTAATCCGTTTTTCTCCTTCTTAGTAACCTTTAAGCATTAAATAGATCAGGTTCATAGAGAAATCCTAGGTAAGTAACTTAAATAAAGTTTTTTTCAATTTAAAATTCGCATTATTACTTGATGATCCCTTCCTGAATCAAAAAATCACGTGCCACTTGATTAGCTGACTTGCCTTCTACTCCGACTTGGTAATTCATCTGGCTCATTTGTTTCTCTGTGATTTTACCAGCCAACTTATTGAGAACAGCTTCCAACTCAGGGTGTTTTTCGAGCAATGCAGTTTTCATGAGGGGCGCCCCTTGATAAGGTGGGAAGAGTTGCTTGTCATCTTCAAGGACCACCAGGTCATAGCGAGCCAGCTCGGCATCTGTTGAGTAAGCATCTGTTATCTGGATATCGCCAGACTGGATAGCTTGGTAGCGAAGGGCTGGTTCCATGGTGGAGACTTGTAGATGAAGACCGTAGACCTTCTGCAAGCCCTTGTTTCCATCCTCTCGGTCGTTAAACTCTAGCGTAAAGCCCGCCTTTAGTTGCCCTTCCACCTTTTTCAAGTCGGAAATGGTCTTGAGGCCATACTCTTGGGCAATTTTCTTAGGCACTGCGACAGCATAGGTATTCTGATAAGCCATGGGTTTGAGCAAGGCTAGGTCGTCTTGTCGCTTGATCCCATCTCGGGCAGCTTTGTAGACTGCTTCTGGATCATGACCGACTTGTGGTGCTGGCTTGAGGAGACTTTCGGTCACGGTCCCTGTAAACTCTGGATAGATAGCGATGTCCCCTTTTTTCAGGGCTTCATAGAGGAAGGTAGTCTTTCCAAAATTCGGTTTGACCGTCACTGTCATATCCGTATTTTTCTCGATCAATATCTTATACATGTTAGCTAGAATTTCGGGTTCTGGTCCTAACTTCCCAGCAATGACTAGGTTCTCTTTTTCCGGTTTGGGAAGAAGACTTGGTGTATAGCTAGCTCCCAATCCCAGGATCATGACCGCAAAGGCCGCAAAGATGGTCCGCAGTTTGGCCTTTTCCATCCATTTAAGAAGAAGGTTAAAGGCGATAGCTAAGAAGGCAGAAGACAGGGCACCGATCAAAATCAGACTGGCATTATTGCGGTCAATCCCCAGAAGGATAAAGGAACCGAGTCCCCCTGCTCCAATCAAGGCAGCTAGGGTAGCCGTCCCGATAATCATCACAGCTGCTGTCCGAATCCCAGACATGATGACGGGCATGGCCAAGGGAATCTCAAACTTCTTGAGTCGCTCCCACTTGGTCATCCCAAAGGCGATTCCCGCTTCTTCAAGGCTTGGGTCAATCCCTTGTAAACCGGTGATGGTATTTTGAAGGATGGGGAAAATGGCATAGATAACGAGAGCTGTCAAGGCAGGAAGTGTTCCAATTCCCATGATGGGAATGAAGAGCCCCAAAAGGGCCATGGAAGGAATGGTCTGGAAGATCCCAGCTAGCTGTAAAACCCAGTTGCTGGCTCTCTTGCGACTACTTAAATAAATAGCCAGTGGAACAGCTAGAAAAATCGCAAGGAGCAAGGTCAGTAATGACAGTTGCAAATGTTGCCCCAGTGCAGTGAGCCAGTCTCCAAAGCGTTCTTGAAAGGTTGCAACTAGTTTAGACATGGTGAGCACCTCCAAATAAATCCGCAACAAAGTCGTTGGCTGGTTGGGCTAGAATGGTATCAGAATCCGCCACCTGCACAATCTCTCCTTCTTGTAGCACCGCAATCCGATCACCTAATTTCAAGGCTTCATCTGTATCATGTGTTACGAAGATAGTCGTCATACCAAATTCTTTGTGCAAGTCTTTGGTGAGAGCCTGCAACTGCTTGCGTGAAATAGCATCCAAGGCTGAAAAGGGCTCATCCATCAATAGAATCTTTGGCTCTGCAATGATGGCCCGCACAATGCCAATCCGTTGTTGTTCCCCACCCGATAACTCGCTTAGCTTGCGATTTGCATACTCTGCAGCAGGCAGACCAACCTTGTCCAAAAGTCCTTCGGTTTTAGAGGTGATTTGCTCCTTGCTCCAGCCCTTCATCTCAGGAATCAGAGCAATATTTTCCGCAACAGTTAGATTTGGAAAGAGAGCAATGGCCTGCAAAACATAACCAGTAGAAAGACGTAACTCTCGTTCATCATAGTCCTTGATGCGTTTTCCGTCCATATAAATATTGCCATCTGTCGGCTCCAAAAGACGATTGATCATCTTGAGCATGGTGGTTTTTCCAGATCCTGAAGGTCCCACAAGAACCATAAATTCTCCATCTTCAATACGGAGATTGACGTCTTTTAAAATGTTTTTATCCGTGTAGCGCAGGACTACATTTTTGTATTCAATCATTCAGATTACTCTTTACTTTCTTCATTAATCTCAACTGAAGTTCCTAGTCTTTAACTTATACATGAAATTGTAATACTCGCCATTACATCTGTCAATTGATTTGATTTCAAATGCTGAAGAAAAAGAGCTTGACCAAGACCAAACTCTGGATAATGAAAATTATTCTTCTTCCACCAAGCGTTTGAACTCTGCCTGGAGTTCAGCATTTTCTGTCGGTTTAAGATACATTTGTCCTCCATTAGTTGTATCTGAATGAAAGACGATCGGTTCTCCCGTATTGGTGATAGCGAAAAAGTAACTATGAACATCCGGGTATTTATCCCAATTGCTATAACGCTCTACAATTCGGTACTGGGCATTTCCTAGACCTGTATCCGTATACTCGGCATTCATTTTCTCACTTGGTCCATCCCCAAGGATATAGAGATGGTCAGCCCCAACGTCTCCTCCTGCGATTCCCTTTTGATAATTGGGTTGTCCTAGTCTTCCCCCCCAGTCCTTTATAAAAGTTTCGAGTTTCGCCGATTTGTTGGCATTCCAAGGAGCTTTTAGTTGTGTTTCTGATTTAGTTGTACGACCAGAAACTTCAAATTCCTGCCAATCGAGACCTCTTAAATCAATTTGATCAGATGCATTTTTTCCAAAATCAGCTCCAAGATCATTCGCTTGTATTTGAATCTCTTTTTCTTGGAGGATAGTCGCTTGCTCTTGCTTGGCATTAAGTCGATAAAGAGTCCCATAACCTTGCCCCGTTCCTGAGGACCAGCTAAGCTCTAGGACTTCTCCTTCTTTATAGACAAGCGCAGCATTTCTTGCTCCACCATGACCTGCCACGAACCCTTCTGCTAAAAGGACTGGTTTCCCAGCTTGCAAATAGTAAAGACCGGTTAAGAAATATTTGCCACTCACATTTAGGTCTGCAATCAACAGTTCCTCTATCCCATCATTATTCAAATCCGCAAAGGCATAGCGCATTTCATCCGCTTGGTTGACCGCATTCTCGACTGCCCAACTATTGATTGGACGCCCAGTTGCTTGTAAACTTTGATAGAGACTTGCAATACTTGCTGTATCCTTTGGCGAGGTCAAAATCTTTTGATAATCCTCAAATACAGGCTGGTACAACTTCTTGTAATCTTTTTTTACTTCTTTTTTAGTGACCTTTTTACTAGAAGATGATAAAGACGTTGTTTCCGAACTGTTATTCAACTGACTAGAATGTCGAGGAGTTCGTTTGCTACAACCAACCGTAACAAGTCCTGCTGCTAGGAGAATGACTGCTCCTAATTTCTCTTTTCGTTTCATAAGTTTCTCCTTTTGTGTCATCCTTGATAGCTGTACTTTTCTCTTTATATTATACCCAAAAAGAAGGCTACACCTAATAATTTGTGTAAAACCTTCTTAGTATATATGATTTAATTCGGATTTTTCTGCTCCTGCCGATTTTGATGATCCTGACTCTCAATGTGTTGCTTGATCAAGGCGACCACTTCATCATTGGTCGGAAGGTCTGAGTGTTGCGCATCCTCTCCTGTCACCGTAATCTCTGTATAACTAGCTGCTTGATTTTGATAGATATACTTACCAGCCGATACACTAGCATCCGGAACCAACTCATCTGAGTCATAGGTAATGGTCCCTGCTACTGAATACATATGGAGAGTTGTCGGTATAGCTTCTCTGTTCTTGATAAAGTCCGCCAACATCTCTGATTTATTTTTGATGTTGGTCTCGGTAAAGTTATAAGGGGTCCCAATGGTCATGAGGGTCTTGAGATCTACATCATAATCCCCTAGATAATTTTCAATAAAGGCAGTATAAATCAAGCCTCCATTAGAGTGGGACAGTCCCTTAAAGTTATTGAAGTTATATTTTTCTTGCAAGGCTTCAAAAGCTTGGTTAACCATCTTGGCTTGCTTTTTGATATTGCTGTAGCCATCCTTGTTGTTTTCAAAACCAATGATGATAATCGGTTCATTGTCCTTGGCATCAATACTCCCACTATAAGTAATGGTCCCATCATTCCAAACCTTGACCTTGAGCAGGCTGTGTTTGGTTCCTTGCCGGTCTTGGTTGAGCTTGGTCACCAAGCCATCAAAGCGATTTTCCGTAGCGGAACTTCCCGGGATCATGATAATAGGCGATAGTTTTGAATTATAGAATTTTTCGATTTTCTGGACATTTTTTCGAGTCCAGCTATAAGAAGGCACAGCCAAGCCAATCAAGAAAAGGCAGACCAAGGTGAAGACCAGCGCTGTTTTTTTAGAGATTTTCATGGTTTCCTCCTTCTTCTAGCAAATCTTTCCGAACTTGGTTGCCCATACGGACAAAGGGAATATAAAGGGCTACGTCTAGGGCAAAGCAGAGGAGACTCACAGCTAAAGCTCTCAGGCTTCCTCCCGTCCCAATAAAAGCATAAAGGATGCTTGGTGTCCCATCTGGCACTGGATAGACAGCTGCTGGCATCAGTTTGAAGCACAAAGCCAGAGCTGCAATTCCCATATTGACCAAGGGGATCAATAAGAAGGGAATCACATATAGCAGGTTGAGGAGGACTGGGATTCCTACCATAAAAGGAGCGCCATTGTTAAAGAGGCTTGGAAAGATACTAAGGAAACTAACTTTCTTGTCCTTTTGACTTCGTGAAACCAGTAAGATTGCAACCAAAAGCGCTAGGACGGCACCAACTCCTGCCACCATGCCATAACTGCGGTACAAATTGGTCAAGGTGTATAGATAAGGAATACCAGTCGTCGTATGATTGGTGACGGCATAAGTCAGATTTTCCAAGGCAAAACTATCATCCGCTATCGAGTTCAAGGCAAAAACCTGACTGTTTCCTACCCAACCCGATAAGCCATTCAAGAGTCCCATGACAAAAGTGGATAGGAGGTGATGACTGGTCACGGTCAGTGAACTGAAAAATTGACCGATGGTCTAAAAGACACGGTACTGATTGCCCAGGACTAAGAGGCCATTTAAACTGACTCCTAAGAGCAGAGACAAGAAAATCGGACGTACAGTCTTGGGTTGATAAATAAAGTCTTTATTGACGATTTGGTCGTCACTGGCTTTGGAAAGACGAAAAATCTGGCCAATTAGGTAACCTAAAAAAATCGCCAAGAAAATATTGGTCGTCGCAGGTAGATTGATGTGAGATAGTTGCCCATCGCGAAGAGGCCCCATCAATAATCCCTGTGAGCTAACAAGAAAACTGACCATAAGAGCTGTCACACCAGCCGTTCCTGTACTTCTCCCATAATGTCCAGCTGTATATTTCCCTGCAAAATAGGTTGCTAAAGGTCCAGCCAAACCACTTGTAAAATTAGAAAGATTGGACAAGACTTGACCCGTAAGCTGAAAGCCCGGGAACCAGTCCGAAACAGAAAAGAGCATATTTATATAGCCTCTATCTGAAAAGAAGGACTGGGAAATCACGCGAACAATTGCTGAGAAAAGTAAAAATGGAAAGAGAGATACCAAGGTTTTCTGGGTGATTTGTACAAATCCACGCTCTCGAAACCAGAGAAATTTTTGCACCAAATATTTTATCATTCTTGCTCCTACTATCCTTGTTGACACGTTAGGTGACATTACTCGTGCACACCCTTCTGTTTTCTTCATTATAGCATATCCTTACCCTTCTCAGGTTTACCTAAATTTCTTATATAGAGTAGTTAAAGTAAAAGAGAGGTATTTTAAACCTCTCTTTATTGATTCAATAAATAATCAGAAATTATCTTGTTAGAAGAGGATAGGATATTGTTAATCTGGTTTCTTTTTTCAAAGTCATTATCCCAATAATAAATATCTGATAGACCACCCTGTGGTGGAAAAAGGGCTTGATAAATTGTCAATTTATCTCTTAAACTCATTTCTTTATTAGTATTTACATATTCTTTCAAAATATGTAGCTCATCCACTTGTGGACCAATATTTTTAATATTATATTTGTCAATGATAGACAACAAATGATCGATTGCTTCTAAAAAAGTTTCTTTCATACTACTGTTCATCCATTTCACTATTTTCCTTAAATCCTATTCTACCAAAATATGGCCCTGAATTCATGCCAAACCAAAAAAGAGCAGCAAACTGAGCTACTCTCCATTTAGTTTATTTTTCGACCATACCGCCTTTGATAAGACTGTCTTTGGTTACTGAATAACTAACTGTTTTGTCATCTAGGGGATTAAAGCCTGGGACGATTTCTTTTAATTTTTTAAAATCGATTTTTGTGTAATCAATGGTATTGCGGATATAAAATATTCCATCTTTGTATTCTGATGTCAGTTCAAATCCTTGTCCCATCAAATCTTTGAACATTTCTTGGCTCTTAGCAACGGCTTCTTTCATGGATTCAAGAGGGTTTTCACCAGGAACTTTTGAGACGTCGTAATCATCAACTTTTTCTTGTACTAACAAGGTATCTCCCTTGTAATACAAGGTTACAGTGGACTTACCTGCTTCATCACTCGATTCAAGAACCGTTTTTTGAGCACCTGCTAGTGCATCCTCTTTTTGGCTTTCATCCGTTGATGACTCTTTTGTCTTCTCTTTAGCGGATGATTTGCTTGTTGCTTTACTAGTCGCCTTAGTGGACGATGGACTAGTAGATTTTGTACTCTCTTTTTGTGCGCAACCAGCTAAAAGAAGACCCGCTGTCAAGAAGACGGCTAACATTTTTGTGGTTTTATTCATTTTGAATACCTCACTTTTTTATGATGGTTAGGGAAATGACTGATGTCTGAAACGAGTCATTTAGCAAGATCAACTGTCGTTTTAGATGTTATTAGAAAAGCCTCAAAAATGATGTTCGCAGTCCCTCCTTATCGATCATTGTAGCCATCTGGGTGGCTGGAATGCCAAGCCCAGGCTGTTTGGATGATGGTTTCGATATTGTCAAATTTTGGTTGCCAGCCGAGGATGGCACGCGCCTTCTCAGATGATGCGATCAAGGTATCAGGATCTCCTGGTCTACGATCAGCCAGCTCAAGTGGGATCGGATGTCCGGTCACCTTGCGAGCTGCTTCAACGATTTGAAGATTGGAGAATCCGGTTGAAGATCCTAAGTTAAAAGCAGTCGATGGGTTTCCATTTCGAAGATACTCCACCGCTAAAAGATGGGCATCCGCCAAGTCAAATGGATGGACATAGTCCCGAACATTGGTGCCATCTGGTGTCTGGTAGTCATCTCCAAAAATAGAGATTTTCTCGCGTTTGCCTTGGGCTACTTGCAAGACGATTGGCAAGAGATGGGTCTCTGGTCCATGGTCTTCTCCGATAGATCCGTCAGGCTTAGCACCTGCTACATTAAAGTAACGAAGGGGCACATACTTGATGCCGTAGGCTTGATCAGCCCAACGCATGATGGTTTCCATCATGAGCTTGCTTTCGCCATAAGGGTTGATTGGTTTTTGCGGAGTGGTTTCAAGAATCGGAATTTCTTCTGGAATGCCGTAGGTTGCAGCAGTTGAAGAAAAGACGATGTAGTGCACCCCACATTCATGCATGACTTCCAAGAGTTTGACCATGCCTGCTGTATTGTTGTCAAAATATTTCAATGGATCTGCCATGGACTCAGCGACCAGTGAGTAGGCCGCAAAGTGGATGACCGCATCGATATCTGCATGTTCCTTAAAAACAGTGCGCATAAAGTCTTGATCCGCCAGGTCTCCTTGGTAAAAGACGGCATCTGGATGCACCGCTGCACGGTGGCCTGTGACCAGGCTATCGACCACGACGACTTTATCCTGTCCTTCATTAACCAAGCGGTCCACCATGTGGGAACCGATATAGCCAGCTCCTCCGAGTACGAGTATTGCCATTTGTTTTCCTTTCGCTTCTTGTTTTCTCTCTTATTGTACCAAATTTCTGCCTCTTCTCCACACTTAAAGTGTCGCAACAAAGCGTCTGAAGGCAGATTGGCCTTCTGCTGTTCGCTTGTAGACACCAGCATCTTCAAGCACGCGCGCAAAGATCTGGCCGACTGATTCACGGACAAGAGCCTCTGCCTCTGCTTCTTCTGTGATAGCTGGGTGAGTGGCTTTCAAATCATCTGCCCAAGGCTGGTGGTAGGCCGCTACCGTGCTCTCACGTCCAAGTAGATAGTCTTGGACCTGCTTGAGTTCTTCCTTAAGACGAGGTGGCAAAATCGCTAGCCCCATGACTTCGATCAGGCCGATATTTTCTTTTTTGATGTGTTGCACATCTGCATGCGGGTGATAGATACCATCTGGATGCTCTGGTGAGGTTTGGTTATCACGGAGCACCAAGTCCAGTTCATAATGCCCATCACGAATCCGTGCAATGGGTGTAATGGTATGGTGGGGCTGACCGTCGGATGCCGCTAAGACTTGAACGACTGGATCCGAGTAGCCACGCCAGGCTGTAAGGATATGGTCTGCCAGAGCAATCAATTGTTCCTTGTCGTCTGATTGCAAACGGAGAACCGACATGGGCCAGTTGACAATCCCTAGCGATACAGCCTCAAAGCCCTCAATGGTAAAACTTTCCTCAACAGGAGCTAGCTCCATAGGGAAGGTGTGCCGTCCGCCTTGGTAGTGGTCATGAGTCAGGATGGATCCCCCTACAATAGGCAGATCTGCATTAGACCCCGCAAAATAGCCTGGAAAAGTCTCAACAATGGTCAAAAGTCGCTCAAAGGTCTTGCGACTAATGGCCATGGGCACATGCTGGCTATCAAGGAAAATGCAGTGTTCATTGAAGTAGGCATAAGGGGAATACTGGAAGCCCCAGTCATGACCGTCCATATCAAAGCGAATAATCCGGTGATTGGCCCGAGCTGGATGGTCTAGGCGACCTTGATAGCCTTCATTTTCAAAGCATAATTGGCAGGCTGGATAATGACTGGTTTTGGCAAGTTTGGCCGCTGCAATGTCTTTAGGATCTTTTTCAGGTTTTGACAGATTGATGGTGATTTCAAGAGAACCGTAGGGAGTTTCTGCCTCAAAGGCAATGTTTTGTGCAATCGCTTTGACTTTGATGTAATCATTGCGCTTAGAAAGGGCATAGAAATCAGCAATCGCATCTTCTTTAGACTGACGGTAGGTCTCCCAGAAACGATGGTTGACCTGACTAGAGCTAGGTGTGATCCAATCCATCAACTCTGCACCCAAGCTGTCCTTGGCGGCCATGCTATCTTGAATCATATTATTCGCAACCGCAATCTCCACCAGCTGATCTTTGAGCGCAATCAAGTCTTCTTTTTGGGCTGGGGCGTCTAGCCCCTCTTCTCCAACGCGACTCATGACGCGGTTTTTTAGATAAATCCGATCCATCTCTTCATAGTCACTTGCCACAATGACGGCTGTGACAAATGCATCTAATACCAGTTCTGTCATCCTATCTCCTTTTTAATCAAGCACCCGTGTCCCTGCCGCAACCTCTGCAATGTAGAAACTTGGCGCATAGCCAACGATTTCCTCATAGCGTTTGCCGACAGCTTCTTCAAAAGCCTCAACCTTATCTTTGTTAACAAGGGCGATGGCGCAACCACCAAAGCCTGCTCCCGTCATACGAGCACCAAGCACTCCTTCTTGTTCCCAGGCTGTATGCACCAAGGTATCCAATTCAAGTCCAGTTACCTCATAATCGTGTTCTAAGGATACGTGGGAAGCATTCATGAATCGTCCAAAGGCTTCCAAGTCTCCTTCTTCCAGAGCCTTGCGAGCTTGGAGGGTCCGTTGGTTTTCAAGTACCGCATGGCGAGCTCGTTTGATGCGATTTTCATCCTTGATCAAGTAGCTATAGGTATCAAAATCCCAGACATCCAATTCACCCAAGGTTTGGATGTCTAGTTTAGCTTGCAATTCTGAAACAGCTGTTTCACATTCCGCACGGCGTTCATTGTATTTTGAATCAATCAATTCACGGCGTTTATTGGTATTCATAATCACGACGACATTGTCTTTCAAATCAAGGGGCACCAAATCATATTCCAAAGTGTTGGTATCCAGATAAATGACCCGTTGGTCAGCCCCCATACCGATGGCAAACTGGTCCATGATGCCAGAGTTGACCCCGATAAAATGATTTTCCGTTTGTTTTCCGATCTTAACCAGTTCTACCCGATCCACTTTAAGACCATAGATGGTTTCCGCAATGACGCCCGTCAGCATCTCTAGTGAGGCTGAAGAAGAGAGACCAGATCCATTTGGAATATTACCGTAGACATAGACATCCATCCCCACATCAATGGTGTGACCAGCTTCTTGCAAGAAATGAAGAACGCCTTTTGGATAGTTGGTCCAGTTGTGCTCCTCTTCAAACTGAAGGTTTTCAAGAGGAACTTCAATGATGCCCTTGTCTTCAAAGTTAGCAGAGAAGAAACGAAGAAGCTTATCCTCGCGTTTGCGAGCTGCTCCGTAGGTACCAAGGGTGATAGCTGCAGGGAAGACATGACCCCCGTTATAGTCTGTGTGCTCACCGATTAGATTGATCCGACCTGGTGAGAAGAAGGTATGATCCGCTTCTGCTCCAAAGACTGTTTGAAAAGCGTTCCGAAGTTCTTGAGTATTCATTGCGATTACCTCACTTATATAGTTATTTATCTTTAGTGTAACCCTTTTCATAAAGCAAATCAATTAGTTTACTAAAATTTTAGTAAACTACACTAACCAGGCCAAAGCTATGATATACTAGAAGACAGAAGGAGAAAACTTATGGCTACATTAAAGGATATTGCCAGTCTCGCTAACGTATCCATCGCCACTGTCTCACGTGTGCTGAATCAAGATACTAGTCTTTCTGTAACAGAGGAAACCCGCCACAGAATTTTGACCGTTGCTGACGAACTAGGCTACACCAGACATCAGAAAAGTGGGAACTTTAAGAAAGAAAAACAACAAATTGTCATCATCCAATGGAAAAGTGAAGAGGGAGAGCTGGACGACCTTTACTACTACAACATCCGTTTAGGCATTGAAAAAAGAGCACAGGACCTCGACTATGGCATCCTCCGCTATTTCAATGATATTCCTTTTCGATTAGGGGAGGAAATTGTTGGGGTCCTTTGTATCGGAAAGTTTAGTAGGGTACAGATTATCGAACTAGAAAAGCTAGCCAAGCCTCTGGTTTTTGTTGATAGTAACACTCTCAACCAAGGGCATCCTTGTGTCACTACTGAATTTGAAAATGCTGTTCAGACTGCTCTTCACTATTTAAGAAAACAAGGGTGTCAAACAATTGGTCTCTTAACCGGTGAGGAAAAAACGACCGACCTATTGGAAAGTATTCCCGATCCCCGGCGTAGAGCTTATCGAAACTACTGTATTGAAAGAAACATGTATCACCCTGAACTCATCCTCACAAGTAGTTTTACAGCTCAATCAGGCTATGACCTCATTTCCTCTCAACTTCAGTCTGGCTCACCCTTACCAGATGCCTATTTTGCTGCCAGTGATAGTTTGGCAATTGGGGCTCTTCGCGCCTTTCAAGAAGCCGGCATCAAGGTCCCTGATAACATCCAACTCATCTCCTTTAATGATACCAGTTTAGCCAAACAAGTCTTTCCTCCCCTCTCGACCATCACTGTTTTTACAGAAGAAATGGGACGTACTGCTATGGACGTCCTTAATAAACAAGTCCTAGCTCCAAGAGAAATACCAACCCTCACCATGCTAGGAACCAAACTCACCTTAAGAGAAAGTACCAAGAATGGATGATCTTCCATCCTCTTCGAAAATAAGATACTATGAAAACACACGAAATTTTATACCAAACTTTGGCCCAAGCCCAGGATTATGTCAACGGCGAGCAACTAGCCCAGGAAATGGGCCTGTCTCGCACCTCTATCTGGAAGGCCATCCAGCGTCTAGAAAAAGAAGGCATCGAGATTGAGTCTGTTAAAAATCGAGGCTACAAGATCCTTTCTGGAGACCTCCTAATCCCCCAAGTCATCGAAGACCTTTGTCCATTGACAGTCTCCTATAATCCCCAGTGCCAATCCACCCAGTTAGACGCTAAGAATGCCATGGAAGCGGGTGGCCAATCTGCTACTCTGTATCTAGCTCCTTTCCAAACAGCTGGTAAGGGGCGTTTTGGGCGCGACTACTTCTGTCCTTCTCAAGGGGGAATCTACATGTCTCTCCACCTCAAGCCCAACCTCCCTTTCGATCAAGCACCTGCCTATACCCTCATGGTCGCAGCTGCTATCTATAAGGCTCTGAAAAGTCTAGCCTTACTGGATGTCGATATCAAGTGGGTCAATGACATCTACTACAAGGGGAAAAAAGTTGGAGGCATTCTGACTGAAGCCATCAGTTCTATCGAAACAGGCCTCATCACAGATGTCATTATTGGTGTGGGGCTCAATTTTTCCATCACTGATTTTCCAAAGGAACTGAAAGACAAGGCAGGGTCCCTCTTTGGTGCCCAGCCTCCCATTTCCCGCAATGAACTGATTGCTGAGATTTGGAAGGAATTTTTCACCACTCCAGAAGAGGAGCTGATCTACCTCTACAAGCAACGTTCACTGGTCCTAGGTAAGGAAGTCCGCTTCGAACAAAATCAAACCAGCTACCAAGGTCTGGCCAAGGATATCTCAGATAGTGGACAACTACTAGTCCAACTGGAGGACGGCCAAGAACGCTGGCTTAATAGTGGCGAAATTTCCCTCAAACAGTGGGACCTGTAAAACAGACCAACAGCTCAAAAAAATAAGCACCTCTCGGTGCTTATTTTTTATACTTATCCCGTTTTTTCTGATTGAGCTGTTGATCGATACTTTCGACCAATTTCCCTAAGATATAGCTGACTTGCAAATTTCTCAGTATCAAGAGAGCCCAGAAGATAGCTGCCAGGTAACTTTCTCTCATTACTGCATCATTGAAAAAATAGGTTTCAAAGGCTGTAAAGATAGCCATAGTCCAAAATTGACGTTTATTCATATTGTTATTCTACCACGATTTTCTGAAAAAAGCACAGGCTAGTCTTCTTGGATCGTAATTTTCTCAGAGAGAAAATCAAAACCTTCCGGAATGACAGGCTCTTCTGCCACCTCGACTTCATCCTTGTGACCACGAGCTTTCTTAGAGAATTCCGCCCGAACCTGGGTCCATTCCTCCATGGAAATAGCCAAAATCTCCGGAGAGAAACCTGCCGCATTGCTTAAAATATTGCCAAACATGGTATTGAGGTTATCTCGCTTCATGGTCTGTTCGGCATTAAAGGCAGACTCAAAAGCTAAAATCGCATGGCGTTCATTAGCCGCAACCGGCTGTGAACCAACCAGTAAAGCCCTATCTGCCCCTGCTAGGCTTTCAATAATTTCCCCCCAAGCATTCTGTAGGCGAATGAGATTGTTACGGGCTAAATCTGGATTTTCAACTGCTTCTTGTAAGATGGCTTGAACCTTATTGCGATCCACTCGATAGTCCTTGCTAGACTTCTGAGGACGGGCTGGAGCTGACTTGGCTACAGGAGACCCGCTCCCTACTTGAGCTAATTGACTTTTCAGTAACTCCACTTCTCTTTTGAGTTGGTCCATTTGTGCCAAGAAATCTGCTGGAAGAGCCGCTTGGCTAGCCGAAGGGCCCTCACCCTTGTATTCTGCCAAACGAATGGTCATCATCTCCGTATAGATTTTCGGCTGCAGGCTGTTTTTGATATCCGCTAAACTCCTTGTCGCAAGATCAATCCAAGCAAAGAGGGTGGCTTGTGGAATGGCTAGATTCTGGTTAAATCTCTCACTGACATGGAGATTTTCCCCACCTGTCTGAACGATCAAGAGATCCCGTAAATACTGCAAGAGGTCCGTCACAAAGCGGGCCATGTTTTTCCCATTATCAAAGATCAGGTTCAACTGCTCCAAGGCAGCTGTTGCATCGTGTGCTGACAAGGCTACAACATAGAGATCTAAAGCTTCTTGACTGATGGAACCTGTGATTTCTTCAGCCGTCGCAGTGGTCAATTGGGCACCAGCTGTCAGGCTGAGGGCTTGGTCCAAAATGGACAAGGCATCCCGCATCCCACCTTCTGCCCGACGGGCAATTATGGCTACAGCTTCTTCTTCGTAATCAATCCCTTCTTTATCCAAAACAGCTTTTAGGTGGTCTTGAATGGCTGACGTCTTGATGGATTTGAACTCAAAGCGTTGAACCCGTGAAAGGATGGTTGCTGGAATCTTGTGCAATTCCGTTGTTGCTAGGATAAAGACTACATTTTCTGTCGGTTCTTCCAAGGTTTTGAGAAGAGCATTAAAGGCTCCCGTCGAGAGCATATGGACCTCATCGATAATATAGACCTTATGAGGAGCCAAACTAGGCGCATAGGTAGATTTATCGCGGATATCTCGGATCTCATCTACCCCATTATTTGAGGCTGCGTCAATCTCGATAACATCCTCTAAACTGCCATTGGTAATGGCTTCACAGATATAGCAATCATTACAAGGCTCTCCCCCTTTTTGGTTGGGGCAGTTCATGGCCTTGGCAAAGATTTTTGCCACACTGGTCTTCCCCGTCCCACGAGGTCCAGAAAAGAGATAGGCATGGCTAATTTTCCCCTGTTCGACAGCTTGTCGAAGGGTCGTCGCAATAACCTCCTGCCCTACAAGTTGGCCAAAGGTCTGGCTACGGTATTTACGATAGAGGGCTTGATACATTAATCTACTACTCCAAACATCCTAAAATTCCAATTTGTTTTTTCAAGTAAGATAGCTACAAAACGTTCCAAATAAAGGCGATCCAGGTCGTCATAATCTTCCACTTGGTCCGAATCTAGATCCAACACTCCCAGCAACTGGTCTTTCAAGACCATGGGAACCACAATCTCACTCATGGCGCGACTGTCACAAGAGATATAATTGGCATGCTGGGTCACATCCTCAATTACCAGCGTCTCTCTTTTCTCTGCTGCTTCTCCACAGACGCCTTTTCCTAAGGCAATGTGGACACAGGAAACCTGACCTTGAAAGGGGCCTAAAATCAGCTCTTTTTGATCATAAAGATAAAAACCTGCAAAGACCGAATGTGGTAGGGCTTGATTGAGCAAAGCACTGGCATTGGATAAATT
The DNA here is from genome assembly GCF_030825805.1 of Streptococcus sp. GTDB lineage: Bacteria > Bacillota > Bacilli > Lactobacillales > Streptococcaceae > Streptococcus. The sequence goes on along the minus strand of NZ_JAPJPF010000002.1, from coordinate 26,900 downwards.
GGCCAAGGCATTGCTTTCACCCTCTAAAAGAGCTTCTAACTGGGCTAGTAAGAGTTGGTAACGTGATTCTTTTTCCTGTATATTCATAACCTTTATTATACCAAACTTTAGTTAGAAAATTAAGTATTTACAACGGAGCAACCTTTGATAACAACCCAGCTTGCCATCAGAACTATCAAGCAAATATTCCCAATTAAAAGAGAGTGGGACAGAAATCGGTAATTCGTTAGAATTCGATTTCGTCGTCCCACCTCCGCACAGTTGAGTAGGGCTGTAAAAGCTGATGAAATCAGCTTAGTAGAGCCCACTCAACCACTGCGTCTTGCTCGATAATCCAAAGAAAATTTAGAGGCTAGGACTTTTGTCCCAGCCTCGATTGATCAAACTATTTGAATGTGACTAGATATCCCTTCGAACATATTGAATCGCCCGATAAGAGAGAAAGAGGGTCAGAACAAGGGAAACAAACCAGATGGTCCGAAGGCCGTAATATTGGATGAGGAAGGTGGAAAGAATAGCTCCTCCCACAAAGCTCCCAATCAAAGAAGTCATAAAGAGAGACTCCCAGAAAAACTCCATCTTCCGCTCCCGTACAAAATTTCCATATGCGACCATGGTCTTCTTGAGATTCCCTGTCATAAAAGAATGGTTGTAGGCGTAATCATCTACTTCTCCAAAGGAAGTGGCTACAATCCCCAAGCTCAGTCCAAAGAAAGGCACAATCAGAACATTGGGCACTTCTTTAGGAAGAAATCCTGCCACCAAGGTCGTCAAAACCAAGGGCACCAAGGTACTGAGCCGCCAAACCGAATGACTAAAGAAGCGTTGAAAGACGGTCATCAAGAAAATCCCGATCATAAAGGCCAACATGGTGGCTAGTTTGACCTCCACATCCGCGATTTCATGGCCAATTAAACCAACAGATAGAAAGACCACGTTTCCCGTTTGGCCCGCGGCCAAGGTCCCTCCTCTTTCGATAAAGGTGTAGGCATCTGAAAAACCTGCACACATGGTCAGTAGGCAGGCAAAGGCCTTACTTCTGGAGTGAAACTCCCTTCTTAACTTTTTCATATTTCCCCCTATTTGTCATGGAAAAGAGGCTGGGACACTACTTCCTAACCTCTCTCACTTGTTATCTTATCCTTCACGTGATTCGCTCAAAATCTTCTCAATCTTGGTCGTAATCAAATCAATGGCTACAGTATTGGTCACGCCTTCTGGAATGATAACATCCGCATAACGCTTGGTTGGCTCGATAAACTGATGGTACATCGGCTTCACCACTCCCAAGTACTGCTCGATGACGCTGTCCAAACTCCGACCGCGCTCTTCCATATCTCGCTTGATCCGGCGAATGATCCGCACATCATCGTCGGTATCAACGAAAATCTTGATATCCATCAAGTCACGAAGACGCTTGTCCTCCAAGACTAAAATCCCCTCAACGATAAAGACATCCTGAGGCTCCTGGCGATAAGTCTTAGCACTACGCGTGTGCGCTGCATAGTCATAAGTTGGAATATCAACCGGACGGCCAGCCAACAACTCATTGATTTGCTCAATCATGAGGTCTGTATCAAAGGCAAAAGGATGGTCATAGTTGGTCTGAATCCGCTCTTCAAAGGTTAGATGACTTTGATCCTTGTAATAAGAATCGTGCTCAATCATAGCAATCTTTTCATCTGGAAAGTGGGACAAAATTGCACGAGAAACACTGGTTTTCCCCCCACCAGAACCACCTGTTACACCGATAATAATTGGTCTGTTTCGCATCTTCTTCTCCATTTTCTATAATCTTATTTATTCTATCACAAAAGCGGTCTCTTGACCACGACTTAAACCTTTTTTCTAAGGATTTTCATCAACCTTCCAAGAAGAACTTCCCTCCTATCCTCCATCCCAATTAGAAAGGCCCATTCCATCTTTTTAGGATGAAACATGATATAATGAAACCAGTAAATACCTGATTGAAAGGAGCTGCCATGCTGAAACTCGGTATCATCGGCACCAGTGCCATTTCCCATTCCTTCCTTGCTGCAGCTAAAGAAACAGACCAGTATGAGTTAAGAGCGGTCTATTCACGGACCTTGGAGAAAGCTCGTAGTTTCACCCAACCTTATGGACAAGTGGCCCTCTATGATGACCTGATTGCCTTTTTAGATAGTGATCTGGATGTCATCTACATTGCTAGTCCCAATTCACTCCACTATCCTCAGGCAAAGTTATCCCTCTTGGCTAAGAAACATGTCATCCTTGAAAAACCAGCTGTCACCACTCCCAAGGAATGGAAAGAGTTGGTTAAATTAGCCCAGGAGCACCAGGTCTATCTCTTTGAAGCCGCTCGCAACTATCATGAAAAAGCCTTTGCGATCATCCAAGACTTTCTCAAAGACAAGACCATCTTGGGTGGCCACATGACTTATGCCAAATACTCTTCTAAAATGCCCGAGCTCTTGAAAGGAAATACTCCCAATATTTTCTCCGACCTGTTTGCTGGGGGAGCCCTCATGGATTTGGGAGTCTATCCTCTCTACTTTGCAATCGGCCTCTTTGGTCAACCTGAATCAGTAACTTATCAAGCGCGACAATTGCCTAATTCAATCGATTTGAACGGACATGGTAGCTTGGTTTATTCTGACTTTGTCATTGGCATTCAAGCCGGCAAAGATGTGACCAGCAATCTTCCTGCGGAAATCTACACAACAGACGGCACCCTTTTCTTAAGTGGAATCGAAGCCGTTAGTCAGGCTTTCTTTCAAGATCATTCTGGAACTAGTTACCAACTTCCGATTACTCCTGCTTCTCATAACATGCTGGAAGAAGCTCAGGCCTTTGCAAGTATAATGACAGAAGGCAACCAGACACTTTACCAGACTTGGCTTCAAACAGGACAGATGGTTCACCAAACCCTCTACGCTATGCGCCAAGATGCTGGAATACACTTTAAGGACGAACATTAATATGACACTAGCATTTCCACCGCTCTGGCAAGAGCAACTCAAGACCCTCGGCTTTGAGCAACTGACTGAAATCCAAGAACGCCTCTTTGAGCCGATCACCCAAGGGGAGAACGTGCTTGGAGTCAGCCCAACAGGAACCGGAAAGACCCTGGCCTATCTCTTCCCTAGTCTTCTCAAGCTAAAACCTAAAAAAGCACAACAATTGTTGATCCTATCACCCAATACAGAATTGGCCGGACAAATCTTTGATGTTGCCAAACAATGGGCAGAACCTCTTGGACTCAGTGCCCAACTCTTCCTTTCAGGCTCTAGTCAAAAACGGCAAATCGAACGCCTCAAAAAAGGACCCGAAATTCTCATTGGAACTCCAGGCCGTATTTTTGAATTGATCAAGTTAAAGAAAATTAAGATGATGAATGTTGATACCATCATCCTGGATGAATTTGATCAACTGTTTAGCGACTCTCAGTATCACTTTGTCGATAAGATTTGCCACTACGCGCCCCGAGATCATCAATTTATCTATATGAGTGCAACGACCAAGTTTGATCCAGAACAAATCAAACCCAATACTCTAACCATTCAAGTGAAAGGACAAAACTTGGACAATATCCAGCACTTCTATATGGAAGTGGATAAGCGAGAAAAGGTTGAACTCCTCAGAAAACTCTCCAATGTCGAAGACTTTCGTGGCCTCGTTTTCTTCAATAGCTTGTCCGACCTGGGGAGCGCTGAAGAAAAACTCCAGTACCGAGAAGTTAGCGCTGTCTCACTTGCTAGTGACGTCAACGTCAAATTCCGGAAAGTCATTCTGGAACGCTTTAAGGATCATCAGCTGACACTCCTTCTGGCAACAGATTTGGTAGCGCGGGGAATCGATATCGACTCACTAGAATGTGTCGTCAACTATGAAGCTCCAAGAGATGCCGAAACCTACATCCACCGATCTGGGCGTACCGGACGCATGGGCAAAGAAGGCTATGTCATCACCTTGGTCAGCCATCCAGAAGAATTAAAAAGCTTGAAAAAATTAACCACTGTTCGTCCTTTGATCCTTAAGGGAGCTCAACTCTATATAGGGGAAGAATAAGAAAATCGTTCGTAACATTACGAACGATTTTTAATGTAGACAAACTATTGTTTTACATAAAACAGCTGGATAATTTTCAAAAAACAACTTATATTTTTAGTCATTTAAGAATATGAAAAAAACTTTCCGCCGTGAGAAAAGTGCCTGAAACACAATCGTTTCAGGCACTCGGAATTATTGAGACCTTAGGCTCAATAATTAGTCATGGAACTTCTACGAAGTTCGCTGACGTCCGTACTCACCTAAGGAAAGTTTTTAAAATTACTTTATCTTCAATCTGAGTCGTTCGTAACATTACGAACGATTTTTTTAATTACGATTGTAATAAAGGCGATGAGTTTCCACTTGGTGGTTTAAGAGTTCATCAACCGTCACAATGGTGTAGCCTTGCGATTGAAGGTATTGGATCACAGCTGGGAGAGCATTAATAGAAGTTTGGTGAATATCATGCATCAGGATAATTGATCCTGGTTTGACTTGTTTTTTCACCTCTGCTAAGATTGCTTCGGTGTTATGACTCTTCCAATCCAAGGTATCCACATCCCACATGATAAAGGCTTGATCCACTGCATATTGAATGGCACTATTAATCGAACCATAAGGAGGACGAGTAATCTTCGTTTGCACTCCAGTCACCTTTTGAATCACTTCTTTGGTATCCATGATTTCTTTTTGAGCTGACTCCAAAGGCAACTTAGTTAAGACAGGATGGTTCCAAGTATGGATCCCGATTTCATGTCCTTCCTGACGGACCCGTTTAGCCACTTCAGGATAGGCTGAGACATTCTTCCCAAGCATAAAGAAAGTTGCTTTAACATGGTACTTGTTAAGGATATCCAGGGCTTGAGGAGTCGTCGTTGGATCTGGACCATCATCAAAAGTCAAGGCAACCATCTTAGCGTGACGTTGGGTTTGGTAGGCCTCATAAGCTTCACGATCTCCAGGATTCAGGCGAGCAGAATCAATCACATCATAGAGCTTCGAAAGGGGCATATCGAAGGTTTCCATGCCCTCAATAGTAACTGGAAGTGTGATAGAAAGAACCCCTTGATTGTAGGTGAACTGCCAACTTGCTATATCACTTGCTGAGACAGCTTGCATCAGCTCTTCAATTCGATCTTCCCCTAACTGTAGGAAGACCAGCTGAGAGCGCAACTCTGTTAAGAGGGGTTCTTTGGCTAAATCAGCATCCGTAAACAATTGGGAGAATTGGAAGACCGTCCCCTCATCCGTTAGATAAAGGAGGGGAAGTTTGTCAATCCCATCTTTGATGAACTTACCGTTTTTCCACTTGTACTGGGTCTTCTTCACCTGATAAGGGTGAACCCCGACAAATGGGTCCTCTGAGCGTTCGGTATGATAGAACAATAGCTCTTTTGCTTGCTGATTCTTCTTCTCTTCTTGGGGAAGAGAGCCTACGTCAGCCAAAATTCTCTCTTTGACCACTGCGATAGGTTCTTCGTTATTTTTCGGGTAGTAGGCAGCAACATAAGATTGACCGACCATTCCTTTTTGAAGAATGGTATCTTTGTCTTTTTCAACTGCTTCTTCTTCCTGGATTGCTTTGGAAAACTGTTGATTATAATTTTTGATAGCGCGTGCTTCCTCAATCTTCTGATAAGCAAGATAAATCCCTCCGATAAAAAGGAGGTTGAGGAGGATGAGAATAAGTATTTTCAAGTAGGATTTCTTCATACTCTTATTATAGCAATTTTATCACCAAAAAACAGTAGAAAACTCTAGAATCTAGAAAATAAAACCTAAAATATGATAGGGAAATTAAAGTAGCTCAGTCCTATCTCCTGTCACTTTGAACCGGCAACTTTCAAGCAGAAAAAAAGAACAGATGTGGTCACATCTGCTCTTTGTCACAAGTTATATGATGCTGATTATAAGGACTTTTCACGAATCACTTCGACTTTGTAGCCATCTGGGTCCACAATAAAGTAATAGTTTGGAAGAGTTCCTGGCAAGCCTTTAGGATCTGTTACTTGGTAACCTTTTTCCTTATGCTCCGCATGAAGGGCTTCAAGGTCTGGCGTACTCAAGGCAACATGGGCAAAGCCATCTCCAATGACGTAAGGACCATGATCATAGTTGTAAGTTAATTCCAACTCATAGTCATCCCCTTCTAAACCAAGATAAACAATCGTAAATTTGTATTCAGGAAAATCTTTGCGACGCAATTCCTTAAAGCCAAACGCATCTGCATAAAAAGCAATTGATTTTTCTAAATTCTCCACTCGCAAACAAGTGTGTAACATTTTTGAAGCCATACGACACCTCTTTCTTTTTTTACTATTATACACTAGTCAGGCAAAAATAGCGATTATTTGAAATAGATGAAAAAGCTGAGGATTCCTCAGCCTAAATTATCGAAAAACTTATGTTATATAAAATAAGCCAAGTTATTCTAAAAAATAAGAACAACTCCTTATTATGAGCGCCATCCATGTAGGTTCTGAAACTTTCCGCCGTGAGAAAAGTGCTTGAAACAGTTATGTTTCAAGCACAAGGGAGTTTTGAAACCTTAGGTTCAAAACTAAGTCATGGAACTTCGTAGAAGTTCGCTGACGTCCCTTCTCACCTTTGGAAAGTTTTAGAAGTCTTTTGCTTCATCTAAGTTAAAGATTCCTCAGCTTTACTTGTTTTTCGTTGATTTAGAAGTTGATTTCTTTTTACTATCTGACTTGGTTGCTAGTTTGACCTCGAAAATAGCACCTTTCGGCTTGTTATCTCGAACAGTAATGGTGCCATTAAAGGCTTCTACGATTTGCTTGGCTAAGGACAGTCCTAAACCAAAACCACCCTTTTGACGCGTACGCGCCTTATCCACTCGGTAGAATCGATCAAATATCCGCTTTTTATCTTCGTCTGCAATCCCTGGTCCATTATCCTCTACCCGAAGATAGAGATAGCGATCCTTGAATTGGGCGACAAACCGTATCTTTCCTTCTTCCTCTGTGTATTTGAGGGCATTGTCATACAAAATGGTCATCAGCTGTTTCAGTAGGACCTTGTCAGACACCAGACTCCTTTCGACCTGATTCTCATACTCGAAGATTTTATCATTTTCCTCGGCAATGATTTCATAATTGGCAAAGGTTTGGTCGAAAAAAGAAGGAGGGATTTCACAAAACTCAGGTTTAATCCCATCATCTCGACGGGCTAAGTTTAAGAGATTGGTCGTCAGTAAGCGCATATTGCGAACCTCATCCAAAGAGGAGGCGATATTCTCACTGGATTCCATAATTGTTGCCTCTGGCTTTCGGAACAGGGTTTCCAAACGATTTTGCAAAACGGCTAAAGGTGTCCGCAATTCATGAGAAGCATTTTCGACAAAAGCCTTCTGCCGGTTCATGCTCTCTAAGAGAGGTTTCACACTCATTTTAGCCAGGAAGATACTTGCAAAGAGGGAAATGCCCCAGAAGCAAATCATGACCAAGGCGATTTGGCTCTCGTGTTTTTCACTGGTCTGCTCCAACTGGCTGATATTGGTCATGATCACGGCATATTTCACCCCATCGATATAATCATCGGGGTCAATATCCACCAAATAAGCCCGGTAGCTTTCTTTTTGCTTATAATGGTTGGTGATTTGAATCTGCTTGATCTTGTTTAAATAGCTGCGACTAAAGGTCACTGTTTTTAAATCCAGAAAACCATTGTCCGTCGTCACATTTTCAAAATTATCATTCAAGAGGATGGCTGTACTATTGGAAGTGACCGATGGTCTAGGGCCATCCTCGGGATCAGGTTCATTATCTTCTGGTCGGTCATCATCTGGTTCGTCTCTTCCCATCCCATTTCCGGTACGATTGGCCAAGCTAATGATGGAATAACGATCTTTACTCAGTATCTTTAAATTTTCATCAACCGTTGTATACAGACTTGACCGCATTACTTGAATAATAATCAAGGTCATGGTTGAGAAAATCAAGGTAAAGAGTCCGAAATAGCGGATGAAATAAGAAAAGTCATCCGCATTGACAGTTTTTTTAATTTTATTGAGCATCTTTCAGAATGTACCCCACGCTACGCAATGTTTGGAGATTTTTTGCAAATTCTGTTCCTTTTAACTTCTTACGAATCTTAGAAACATACACTTCAACAACCGAGATAGTCGTATCGCTATCAAATCCCCAAAGTCGATCAAAGATTTGTGTCTTGGGCAGGATAACATTTTGATTTTGAAGGAAATAGACCAAAAGATCAAATTCTTTCCCTAATAGCTCCACTTCTTTCCCTTCAACAAGCGTAGAATTTGTCGAAAGATTAACGGTTACATTCCCATAAGAAAGGGTATTTTCATTGACCTTACCAGAGCGCTTCAACAATGCTTGGATCCGCATCTTGAGTTCTTCTAGGTAGAATGGCTTGGTCAGATAGTCATCTGCCCCTAACTCAAACCCATGGCCCTTATCGTCCAAACTCTCTTTGGCTGTCATAATCAATACTGGAGTGGAGACACCCTTATCTCTCAATTCTTTCAGAACTTGGAAACCATCTTTTTCAGGGAGCATGAGGTCTAGCAAAATGAGGTCATAGATGCCACTTTCAGCCTCATAAAGACCTTCGTCTCCATCAAAGACTTGCATGACATCTGCAAAGTCATCTAAAAAATCAAATACTGAATTAGACAAACCGAGGTCGTCTTCTACTAATAAAATCTTAATCATGTGTACTTTCTCCTTCTCATTCTTCCATACAGGGATGACGAGTATTTTCTACTCTATTATAACATGACCAGGCTTCATTCAGTAGCATTCAGATAGCGATTTCAACTTTTTTCTTAGCCTGCTGTCCCTGTCTCATCCTTTGATGAATTGTTTGTATTGCTAGACGATTTTTTCGAAGAGGATTTCTTGGAGGACTTTTTACTCGATTTACTATTTTGTTGCTTGTCTTGTTGACCTTGAGGGCCTCCATTTTGTGGTGGTTGGCCATTCATGTCTCCTTGTCCTGGTCCACCGTTTTGGCCATCTTGCGGTGGCATACCGCCTGGTCCTCCACCAAATCCATCTTGTCCTTGACCACCTTGCGAGCCCCCTCCTTGAGGTGGTTGACCGTTCATTTCTCCTTGCCCTGGACCACCATTTTGGCCATCAAAACCTTGTGAGTTAGAAGGTCCATTTTGATCGTTCCCATGGCTATTTTGTCCTTGATGGTTTTGGGCAGGCTGGTTACTATTTTGTGTAGCTACTGCTGCTTGTTGGCGTTGGGGAGTCGTATTGGCTGTCGCCAACATTCCCAAGCCAAATCCACCAGTCATTCCTACGACAAGTCCTCCTGTTGCTGCGGCAGTTGCCCACCACTTAGGACTTTTCTTAACGACAATCATTTTTTCAGTTCTTTCTTGCTTTTGTTCATTCGAAGCTTGCATTCTTTCCATTCCTTAAATTATTTAAACAAGGCCTTTGTTTAGATAGGGATAGTTTACCGATTCTTCCTTAATCGTGACTAAATTTTTTCTTAAACTTTCCTAAAATGAGGATGGAGACAATTGTCACAGCTGAATAGAGGACTTGACAGGCTTGCATTATTTTTTGTAGAATAGTTACCATAAAAATAAAGCGAGGTTTACTGTTTTGAAAAAAATAGAATCAATGACATTAATTGCTCTTGGAGCAGCTCTGATTGCTGCCCTATCTCCTTTTACAATCCCACTTGGACCCATTCCTATCACGCTTCAGACTTTAGCGATTGGATTGATCGCCAGCATCTACCGTCCAAAAGAAGCCACCCTTTCTGTTCTCATTTACCTCCTCTTAGGTGCCATTGGCCTCCCCGTCTTTGCAGGTGGTCACGGAGGCATCAGCTCCTTCTACGGTCCCACTGCTGGATTCCTTTTCTTCTTTCCCCTTCGTGCTTTGGTTACCTCTAGCCTCGCTGGCCAAAAGGGACAGCCCATTCGTATCTTCCTAGCTAACGCCTTGGGGGAAGTCGTCCTCTTTATTGGGGGTGCCTTAGGTTTTATGCTCATTACCCACCAGAGTTTGGATCTCACCGTAAAACTGGTCGTCCTACCTTTTGTATTACCAGATTTGATTAAGATCACGTTGACAACGGTTTTCGCAGTTATTCTCTATCGCAATCTCAAACATCTCCCATATTTCAAAAAAGCAAAATAAAAACTCTTAGAGAGGCCTACAAACCTGTAGGTTCCTCTCTAGGAGCTTTTTTTTCTTTATTTAGTTGCTAGAAGGGCTGTTTCAACCGCTGCTTTCTCCCGCTCGATAAGATCGATACGAGCCGCGATCTCTTTAATTCCCATCTTGATATTACGGCTGATCGCCATATCATCCAATTGAGGCTCAAAGAAGGCCTTGTATTCATTCAACCGTTCACGGGTCTTGAAACAGTTAGCTGGGTAGATGACAAACTTATCAAAGCTCATATCACCACCGAGTGCTTTCTTGATCCAATCCCAGTTTTCACGCGCCCAAGTCCAGGTTCTTCCTTGGGTAAAGTCATGGTGCAAGAAATTGAAGTACCAGCTCATAGCCAAGTCCTGAGGTTTCACCACATCCTTGTTCTTCCACTCCTTCAATAGAGCTTCCAAAGTTTCCTCATCCTTGGTATAAGAAAGGGCAGCCGCCAACTGGCGTTTAAAGTTTCCATCAACTGTCTTCACATAGGTATCCAGATATTGTTGGCTAAGCGCCTTGGTTTCCTGGTGTTTGATTTGGTTGACCAAGATTTGCAAGCGAATGGCAGCTGGAAGTTTTTCTAGATCAGCTGCGTGCGCTTCAAAGATAGCGCTCGCTTGTGCTTGTGCAGCTTCATCATTGGCCTTGATCATATTAGCAATCATTAGCTGACGAACTTTTTCGTCTTCTTCTGTTTCACCAGGCTTAGCTTCTAGACCCAAGCGTTCAAAGTTGTAACGGTTCAAGCGTTTCAACAACTCATGGAAGGCAGCTTCTGTTTCAGTTCCTTCATCCACAAAGAGACTGATTCCAGCTAAGACGCTCGAAACAGCTGAAACAACCAAGTAGGAACTTTCTTCTGTCAAGTGTTCAATCACTGGCAAGAGGCTTGCATAAGAAATTTGACCACTTTCCGCTAAGAGACGACGTTCTTGAACCACTTGCAATTTCGAAGTGCTATCCAAGTTAGCCAGTTCAGCAAGGATATCTTCCAACAATTCCCCACGGTAGTCACTGATATAGTGAGCTGTATTTTCTGTATTAAAGCGAAGAGCACCGCTGTTAGCTGCTTTCAAGGCACTGTAGTTTGGAATCTCTAAGACTTCTGTATCCAAGGTATCTGGAATACCTGTCCAGTTACTATTTAAAGGAACAACCCACTTGCGGCCTTTTTCTTCTCTTTCTCCGATGAAGAACTGCTCTTGACGGATGATCAAGGTATCGTTCTCTACAACAGCTGAGACAACAGGGTATCCTGGTTGCTCCAACCAAGAATCCATAAAGGCTGCGACATCACGACCTGAAGCTTGCCCAAGAGCATCCCAAAGGTCACGACCGATGGTATTTCCGTATTGGTGTTTTTCAAAGTAAATCTTCAACCCTTTACGGAAGGCGTCATCGCCTAACCAACGGCGAAGCATGTGCATGAGACGGCTACCCTTAGCGTAAACGATGGCTGGGTCAAAGAGGGTGTTGATCTCGTCTGGGTGTTTGACTTCCACATGGACGGATTGAACGCCATCTGTAGCATCGCGTTTCAAGGCAGCAGGCACACCAGTTGTTTGGAAGTCTTCAAAGATATTCCAGCTTGGTTCGATGGCATCCAAGCTGACATATTCCATCATATTGGCGAAGCTTTCATTCAACCAGAGGTCATCCCACCATTTCATGGTCACGAGGTTTCCGAACCATTGGTGAGCCAACTCGTGAGCCACCACTAAGGCTACTGTTTGACGGCTTTGAGCAGTCGAATTCTCATCAACAAGAAGGTAGACTTCACGGTAGGTTACCAAGCCCCAGTTTTCCATCGCACCTGAAGAGAAGTCTGGAAGGGCGATATGAAGAGATTGAGGGATTGGATACTTCACGCCATAGTAGTCTTCATAAAATTCAATAGCACGTACGGCAATATCCAATGAGAAGTCCAAGTTTTCTAATGGGTGAGCTTTGGTAGAGTAGACACCGACTAGGGTTCCATTCTTGGTCTTAGCTGTCACTCCTTGAAGGTCTCCAGCCGCAAAGGCCAAGAGATAAGAAGACATACGTGGAGTCGTATCAAACTTCCAAATCCCTGTTTCTTTACGGTTTTCCACATCGATTTCTGGCATGTTAGAAAGAACGATTTCTCCCTCTTCTTGGTCAAACTTCACAGCCAAATCAAAGGTCGCTTTGGCTTCTGGCTCATCCACACTTGGGAAGGCTTCACGCGCAAAATGGCTCTCAAACTGAGTAGAGATCACTTCCTTCTTCACACCATCTACTGTGTAGTAAGATGGATAAATCCCAGTCATATTATCGGTAATCTTCCCTGCATAAGTGAGGGTAAGGTTTACTTTTCCAGTAGCAGGAACTTCGATAAAGACAGCCTCTTCCTCATCATTGACTGTAAAGGCACAGTCCTGCCCGTCTACTTGTACAGTTTCGATGGTCAAATCCTTTTGGTGAAGAGAGATGCGAGTCTCTTTTGCTTCTCCGCTAATGATCACTTTCCCTGAGAAAGTTTTACTAGAGCGGTTCAAATCTAAGAATAGATCGTAGTGCTCAGGTACAAATGTATCAATAAAATGTGCAACTGCTTGCATGAGTAACTCCTTCTTCATTTTTTCTCACCTTCTATTCTATCATAAATCCTACTAACTGTAAGGTAAGAGGGGGCAAAACCAGATCTACAAAAAGACAAAAGTCTGAGATCATGACCTCAGACTTTCTTTTCTTATAATTCCACAATTTTTCCAGTTTCGAAGTAGACAACCCACTCACAGATATTTTTAGCGTAATCACCAATACGCTCCAAGTAGTTGATGACTTGGAAGTAATCACGTCCAGTGATAATCAAGTCAGGATTATGCTTGATTTCTTCCGTTGCCAACTCTTGAATACGATCATAATACTCATTAATCTTTTCATCGCGAGTCGCTACTTCATAGGCCGTTTCAACATCCCCTTTTAAGTAGAGCTCCAAGGTTGCTTCAACAAAGTCTTTGACTTCTCGACCCATTTTGCTAATTTCTTCTTCTACAACCTTACTACGAAGTTCTCCCTTCATACGGATGGTTGCACGGGCGATAGATACCGCATGGTCTCCCATACGCTCAACGTCAGATACAGCTTTTAAGACTGTCATCACCATCCGAAGGTCCTGAGAAACCGGTTGTTGAAGGGCAATCATCTCAAAGGATTTGCGCTCCAACTTCACTTCATACTCATTAATCTCCGCATCATCTTCGATCACCTGACGTGCCAGATCACGGTCATGAGTGACAAAAGCTCGAACCGTGCGGTTGATCTGGGTCAAGACTTCATTTCCCATGGCATAAAACTGGTTATGAAGCTTTTCTAAATCTTCTTCAAATTGTACACGTAACATTTACTTTCCCTTTCTTATCCAAACTTCCCTGATACATAATCTTCTGTTTCCTTACGAGCAGGGTTCAAGAAGATTTTTGAGGTGTCATCATACTCGATGAGGTCCCCATCCAAGAAAAAGGCCGTCCTATCCGAGATCCGACTGGCTTGTTGCATAGACCGCGTCACCAAGAGCATGGTGTAACGATCCTTCAAACCATAAAGTGTTTCTTCAATCTTTCCAGCAGAAATCGGGTCCAAAGCTGAGGTTGGCTCATCCAAGAGGATAATCTTTGGACTGGTTGCCAATACACGCGCCACACAAACCCGTTGTTGCTGCCCCCCTGAAAGCCCAATCGCTGAATCATGGAGACGATCCTTGACCTCATCCCAAATAGAAGCATTTTTCAAAGAGGTTTCGACTGCTTCATCCAAGACTTGCTTGTCCTTGACCCCATTGATCATGAGTCCGTAAGTGACATTGTCATAGATAGACATAGGGAAGGGGTTGGGCTGTTGAAAGACCATCCCGATTTCCTTACGAAGCTCCACCGTATCCGTCCGTGGACTATAGATATTGTGACCATTGTAGAGGACGGTTCCGGTCGTCGTCACCTCATGGTTCAAATCTCCCATCCGGTTGATGGCTTTGAGCAAGGTAGACTTCCCAGATCCAGAAGGACCGATTAAAGCCGTGATTTCTTTAGGGGTGAAATCCAGTGACACACTATTCAGTGCCTTTTTCTTATTGTAATAAACCGACAAGTCCTTGACTTGCAAAATTGGTTCTGTCATGTTTTCATCCTTATGTTATTTCAATGTTGCCAATTCCTATCCAAAGTGACCAGACACATAATCGTTGGTCGATTGCAGTTTTGCATTTTGGAAGATATTGGCTGTTTTATCATACTCGATCAAATCGCCTAGATAGAAGAATCCTGTATAATCGCTGGCCCGAGCTGCCTGTTGCATGCTGTGGGTCACGATGATAATAGTATAGTCCTTCTTCAACTCTAGCATGGTTTCTTCCAACTGAGCAGTCGCGATAGGGTCCAAGGCTGAAGCTGGCTCATCCATGAGCAAAATCTCTGGTTTAACGGAGATTGCACGGGCAATACAAAGGCGTTGCTGTTGACCACCAGAGAGGGTCAATGCGGACTTGTGCAAGTCATCCTTGACCTGATCCCAGAGGGCTGCTTGCTTCAAAGATTTTTCGACGATTTCGTCCAAGACCTTCTTGTCTTTGACACCTGCCCGCTCGTGGGGGAAGGTGATATTGCGGTAGATAGACTTGGCAAAGGGATTTGGTCGTTGAAAGACCATTCCGATATGCTTTCTCATTTCATAGACATTGATATCTGGACGGTTAACGTCAATCCCTTCGTACCAGATCTCCCCAGTCACACGCGCAATATCAATGGTATCGTTCATCCGGTTCAAACTTCTGAGATAGGTGGATTTCCCAGATCCAGAAGGACCGATCAAAGCTGTAATTTTATTCTTCTCAAATTGCATATCCACGCCTTTGATGGATTCATTTGAACCATAGTAAACATGCAAGTCTTTGGTCGAAAGGACCACTTTTTCTTCAGGAAAAGTAATGATATGTTTCTCATCCCAATTGTACTTTGACATTTCTTCTCCTTTTATGCTGAGGTTAATTTCTTATGGAGGTAAGTACCGAGCTTACGCGCTCCGAAGTTGAAAATCAAAATGAAGATCAACAAAACTGCAGCCGATCCAGCAGATACTTCAATCGCATCTGGAATGGTTCCTTCACTATTGACCTTCCAAATGTGGACCGCTAGGGTTTCTGCTTGACGGAAAATAGAGATCGGACTGGTGACACTAAAGAGGTTCCAGTTGCTCCAATCCAAGGCTGGGGCAGACTGACCAGCAGTATAAATCAAGGCCGCTGCTTCCCCAAAGATCCGCCCAGAAGCTAGTACGACACCCGTAATAATACTTGGCAAGGCTTCAGGTACCACCACGTGAATCACAGTTTCCCAACGAGAAATTCCAAGCGCAAGGCCGGCTTCCCTTTGTGTATGGTGGACATTTTGCAAACTATCTTCAATGTTTCGTGTCATCTGTGGCAGGTTAAAGACCGTCAAGGCCAAGGCTCCAGAAATAATCGAGAAACCATATTGGAACTGCACTACAAAGACCAAATAACCAAAGAGACCAACTACGACCGATGGGAGAGAAGACAAGATCTCAATACAGGTCCGAACCAAATTGGTCAATGGGCCCTTCTTGGCATACTCTGACAAGTAGATCCCTGCCCCTAATGAAAGTGGGAAGGAAATAATCAAGGTAATGACTAAGAGGAAGAAGGAATTATAGAGCTGAATCCCAATCCCTCCACCTGCTTGGTAAGAAGAGGATTTGCTGGTCAAGAAGGTCCAAGACACATGTGGCAACCCTCTAACCAGGATATAGAGAATCAAAGAAGCAAGAATAGTGACAATAATTCCAGCAATTGCATAGAGAACCCCTGTCGCTATCTTATCCATTTTTTTAGCGTGCATAGTTCTTCTTACCTCTTTCTTTCGTGATCAATTTGATAACGCTGTTGAATGCCAAACTCATCAGCAAGAGCACCAAGGCAAGTGACCAGAGAACGTTGTTGTTAACAGTTCCCATAACCGTATTTCCGATACCCATGGTCAAAATAGAGGTCAAGGTGGAAGCTGGCGTTGTTAAAGAATTTGGAACAACCGCTGAGTTTCCGACCACCATCTGGATAGCCAAGGCTTCACCGAAGGCACGGGCCATTCCAAAGACAACTGCCGTAAAAATACCTGAGCGAGCCGCCTTTAAGGTGACATGCCAAATCGTTTGCCAACGAGTCGCTCCCATAGCCATACTCGCTTCCCGATAGTGACGAGGCACTGCCCGTAAGCTGTCTGTTGTCATAAAGGTCACAGTTGGAAGGATCATGACAAAGAGGACAAAGACCCCTGACAAAATCCCAAACCCTGTCCCACCAAAGATGGAACGAACAAATGGAACCACCACTTGCAAACCAATAAATCCATATACAACAGAAGGAATCCCTACCAACAATTCAATAGCTGGTTGTAAGAGGCGAGCTCCCTTAGGAGAAACTTCTGTCATAAAGACTGCCGCACCGATGGCAAAAGGTGTCGCCACCAAGGCAGACAAAAGGGTTACAATGAAGGACCCCAAGATCATTGGCAAAGCCCCAAATTCTTTTCCAGATGGATTCCATGTGGATCCGAAAAGGAAACTAAAGACATTGACCTTGTTGACAAAGAAGGTCGATAATCCCTTTTGGGCTACAAAAATCAAAATCAAAGCTACAACAAAGACAATTAAACTCATACAACAGAAGGTAATGGTTTTACCAAATTTTTCCAAACGAGAATTATTGGACTTTGCGAGCATTTTTTTTGCTACTTCGTTCATTTTTTACCTAATTCTTCTTATTTCTTCGTAATGTTACCGTCAAGATCACGGCTGACTTTCATATCATTGATTGGGATATAGCCCATCTTACCAACGATTTCCTGCTGGACCTCATCTGTCATCATATAATCCAAGAATTTCTTGGCCAATTTACTTGGCTCTCCCTTGGTATACATGTGTTCGTAGGACCAAATTGGCCAGTTATTATTCACCACGTTTTCCTTAGTTGGTTCATAGCCATTTAACTTCATAGTTTTGACACTATCATCCACGTAGGTAAAAGCCAAATAAGAAATGGCACCTGGAGTCTGGGAAACAATGTTCTTCACCATTCCATTGGAATCCTGTTCCTGAGCCTGTTTAGGATCTTTCCCATTCATGATGATGTCATCGAATACGGCACGGCTACCGGATCCTACTGCCCGGTTCACAATGGTAATTTCGAGATCCTCACCCCCCAATTGCTTCCAGTTGGTATATTCACCAGTAAAAATCTTACGCAATTGTTCAGTTGTCAAATCGTCTACGGAAATAGTCTTATTGGCAATGATGGCTGTTCCTGCTACTGCCACTTGATGGTCTACCAAGCTAGAAGCATCGATTCCATCTTTTTCCTCCGCAAAGAGGTCACTATTTCCAATATCCACAGCTCCCGATTGGACCTGAGAAAGACCTGTACCAGATCCGCCTCCTTGGACATTAACAATCTTACCGGGATGTTCTTCCACATAACGATCTACCACCCCTTCAACGAGCGGTTGTAGGGCTGTCGATCCAACAGCTGTAATCGCTTCTCCACGGTCAATCCAAGATGCACAGGCAGATAGAGAAGCTGCAAGTGCTACTGTTGCTAGCCCAAGGACTAGCTTTTTGCATTTATTCAATGTAAGTCTCCTTGAATCAAAATCAAATATCGTTTAAATGTTATCTCTAAACACTTGGTCATCTTCTAGTATTCTAGCAAGAATCACTCTATTTCCACTATAACATAGAAAGACCGCATTTCCTAATAATTTATCTAAATCTCAAGCCTTTTGGAAAGAAATTTTTTAACGTTCGTCCCGTTACTTTTGCAAAGCCCAAACCATTGCCTCCAGCCAGGACCTGATACCATCCATTTGCGTAATCTTGCTCCAACTGAATGGTCTCTCCAGCCACGTACTTACTAAAGTCTGGATCCGACAAGCTGACTGATTTTTTCACTTGATCTGGTTTCAGAGCTAGGCCCAGAGCAAAGCTAGGTTCAAAGCGATTTTTCTTAAAGGTGCCAAGGTGCAAGCCATTGCGAGCAATCTTGACCTTTTTCAAATCAGGAAGTCCAGATGGTAAGAAATAAAGCTGATCTCCAAAACATTGGTAGAGACCCTCCAAGTCGATGGCTAAGCGGTCCTTGGCAAAAGCTTGCCACAACTTCTTCTGCTCAGCCGTTAGATTGGAACGTCCTTCCTTGAACTTCTTAACTTCAGGCTCTCCGTGATAAAGGAATTTAGCAACAAATTGCCCTTCACCCTTGAAATGATGAGGATACATACGGGCCGTTTCAGGATGTCCGATCCCTTCTACCATACCATTAATTTTTTCAATCGGTAGCAATTCTAGTTCATATTCTTCTAAAAGCCAAGAGACAATCTCTTCGTTCTCTTCCGGAGCCCAGGTACAAGTCGAATAAACTAGCTGCCCCCCTGGTGCCAGCATCTTGATAGCATCTGTTAAGATATCTCTTTGAAGACTTGCGCATTGAGCTGGATAATCTGGATTCCAGTAGTCCATGGCATCTGGCTGCTTCCGGAACATTCCTTCACCAGAGCATGGTGCATCCAAAACAATCAGATCGAAAAAGGCTGGGAAAACCTTTGCCAAACGTTCGGCTGATTCATTGGTCACCACGACGTTACGAGCACCAAAGCGTTCAACATTCTCGACCAGAATCTTGGAGCGTCCCTTGTGAATCTCATTAGAAATAAGGAGGCCTTGATTGCCTAAATAAGAGAGCAAGTGAGTCGTCTTTCCACCAGGGGCTGCCGCAAGATCCAAGACCTTCATACCCGGACTGGGATGCGCTACTTGAGCCACCATTTGGGCAGCGGGTTCTTGCGAGTAGACCAAACCTGTGACATGGGCAATGGATTTCCCCGATACCTTACCATAGTAACTCCAAGGCATGCCTGGAATGGGCTCATCGCCTCTGATTTGCACTTCCTTTAATGGATTGGTTCGATAGGCAGAAACGGCTGGTTCATCAAAAGTTTGAAAGAAGGCTTCAGCCTCTTCTCCAAGTAATTGGCGATACTTTTCTTTAAATCCTTGAGGAAAGGTCATGCGTTTTTTCCTTTCGTCAAAAAAGGTTGAATTTCATCTAGTTTACAAGTCGGCACCATCATAATGGGCTCCAAGGTCTCATAGTTGGGTTCTTTCCCTTCCAAGGTCAGGACCGAGTAACCTAGACACTCGCCCATAATGGCAGCAGCAGCATAATCCCAAGGCCAGATATAGCTAAAGTAGCCTAAAATACCACCAGATAGAATCTTGGTAAAGCTGATACCAGCGCTCCCATAGACTCGAATCCCCAAGCACTCTGCTCCCAGATCCGCCATGCCCCAAGCGTTGGATTTGAGCATGCCAACATTGGAAGCCACTAATAAGTCCCCAAGAGGCCGATTTTGAAATGGTTTCAGTTCTTTGTCATTGCAAAAGACTCCAAAATCCTTTCCACCAAAAAAGAGATGGTCGCGCATGACATCATAGATCAAGCCAAACTGGCCAATCCCTTCTTCAAAATAGGCAACCATTACAGCAAAATCTTCTTTTTGGGTCACAAAATTATTGGTCCCATCAATGGGATCAATCACCCAGACCTTGCCGGAGTGAATAGGCGCACGAAGCTCATCTTCTTCAGCGAAAATTTGGTCTTCTGGATAAGCTTCTAATATCTTATGGACTAAGGTTGCTTGCACTTTCTGATCCATCTGAGTCACCAAATCCGTCGGATTTGTTTTGACAGTAATCGCTAGCTGGTCATGTAAGTGTTCTCTTAGATAGCTTCCTGCTTCTTTGACAATGGTCTTAGCAAATTCTAATTTATTGATCAATCGAAAACCATCCTTCCCCTTTTTCTTTCGCAACTTTGGTTGCGCGGTAAAGTGAGTAGCCACTGACCTCTTCAAATTCCTTGCCCAGACGCTTTTCTTCGCCAATACTTGGGACAACTTTCTTAAAGGCCTTATAGGCTTCTAGGTAGATGCGGGCATCTGCCTTTTGTTCATAGGCTTGTTCAACCTGATTAAAAAAAGAAAGCACCGAAGCAAGCTCTTCAGTGCTCCACGATAAATCGAGTGGGTAACTATAATTCTTATTCATATTAATGGATCTCCGCTCTTAATGTAGCAGATCTTAACTCTTCCTTACGATATCCTCGAGGAAGAAATGCGCGGATTTCGTCCTCATTGAAACCAATTTGCATCCGTTTCTTGTCTAGAATAATTGGGCGACGCAAAAGACTAGGATTTTCCTCAATGAGCTTAATCAAAGCAGAAATCGATAAATCCTCTACATCAACATTTAACTTCTGAAAAATTTTAGAACGAGTTGAAATAATATCGTCTGTACCGTTCTCAGTTAGAGCTAAAATATTACGCAACTCCTCAGTTGTTAGAGGACTCGTCATAATATTGTGTTCCTTAAAAGGAACCTCATGTTTTTCTAACCAAGCCCGGGCCTTCCGACAGGATGTACAACTCGGAGACAAAAATAATGTAATCATGTTCTTCTCTTCTTTTTTTGGACACACTTAGCTAACTCTATTATACAAAATTATTCGGTGCTTGCATAGTGATTTTTGAATTTAGACAAAGAAAATTCTCCCCTTAAGGGAGAATTTCTAACAAAAGTTATCTGGTCCATTGACGAGCTATGATCTCATCCTGACGCAGTTGCTCCACAAGCGCTTCTACACTGTCAAATTTGACCATTTCTCGAATCTTGTCTAACCAAAAAATCCGAATCGTATGTCCATAAATATCTTTTGAAAAATCAAAGATATTGGCTTCAAAGCGAAGTTCCGTCCCATCAAAGGTCGAGTTTTTACCTACAGAGGCCATCCCACGATGACGCTTCCCTAGCACTTCTACTTCGACGACATAAACACCATCTTGAGGAAGATGTGTCCGATCGATAGGTGCAAGATTGGCTGTTGGAAAACCAATGGTTCGACCTCTTGCATCCCCATGAACGACAATACCACGACTGGATAGGGGATAGCCTAAAAGATTGGCTGCTTCTTTGACCTGGCCTGATGAAATAGCCTGCCGAATACGGGTCGAGCTGATTTTTTCTCCCTGGTCTAGGACAGGGGGAACCACTATGACTTGGCCTTTAAAATAGGTCTCCAAATCACTAGCTACTTTCTTGTCACTACCAAAGCTATAATCAAATCCTGCCACTAAGACACGCGCTCGAAGTGATGTTAGGTAGGTAGCAACGAATTCTTCAGCAGTATGAGCCGCAAAATCACTGGTAAAATCAATGAGATAAAGATCATCTACTCCAAGTTCTTCCATTCGTTTAAAGCGTTCCTCTGGATTTTGAAGGTGGAGGAGTAATTCTGGTTGGTAACGGGCAAAGGCCAATTTTGGAGATTCTGGAAAGGTCAAGACAGCTACTCGAAGTCCTTGCTCATCCGCAATGGCGCGAGCTGTCCGAAATAGCTCCTGATGCCCTCTGTGAAGACCGTCAAAATAGCCCAAGACAAGAACGGTATCTGCTTGAGCTTTTATTTCTTTTTCACTAGTTACATAACAAATGTTCATAAATTTATTGTAACACACTTTCTGTCAGAAAAACCTTGCGAGGTTTGTAAAGTTCTTCCCTTTTTTCCATAATGGCTACCAATTTCCCTTGGTAAAACGCAGCTAACTCTCTGGCTTCGCTCTCAACTGGAATAAAGCGTCCCACTTGGACTTCGCCAACCTCTTGGGCTGTCAGCTCTACTTTTTCCAAATCCCCAGTTCCAATCTCAAGTGGATGAAGGAAGCTCAAATCTCCTTGCCCTACTTTTTCAGCCACTTCTTCCAGGGTCAGGGCATCATCCAGTGACAAACCGGCAGCACTGGTTCGGGTCAGATGGGACATATGGGCTGCATAGCCTAGCTTTTGGCCCAAATCCACCGACAAGGTCCGGATATAGGTCCCCTTGCTGCATTTGACCCGGAAGCGAAAACGGGCTAGTCCTTCCTCGTAGCTAATCTCACCGATGCGCGTAAAGTCATAAATCGTCACCTGTCGGACAGGGCGTTCCACTACTTCTCCTGCCCGCGCATATTCATAGAGCTTACGTCCGTTGACCTTGACTGCTGAGTACATAGGCGGTATCTGCTCCATTTCTCCCACCATCTGGGCAATCATGCGGTCCACCTCTGTTGCATCTAAAGGGGCTTCCACTGGGGTCCGCTCTACGACTTCCCCACTAGCATCCTCGGTCGTTGTAGAATATCCCAAAGTGATTTCCCCCTCGTAGACCTTACCCTCATCCTGCATAAACTCTACCATGCGAGTCGCCTTCCCTACAGCAATGGGTAAAACGCCCACAACATCTGGATCCAAGGTCCCACCATGGCCAATCTTCTTAGTCCCTAATATCTTACGCAGTTTAAAAACCGCATCATGCGAGGTCATCCCTGCTTCTTTTTTTAAGTTGATAATACCGTTCATGTGTTGCTTTCTAGTTTCACTTTTTCTCATGTAGTAAATAAGTAATTATTATTTCTTTAAAATACCAGTAAAAACCAAAATAATGAATAATAGTATAAGCAAAACTGAAAATGAAATAAGCTTCATTTAATGCTTTAACTATATTTCTGTTATTTCATATTTCCCATGTAACCGAATTTAATTTATCAAAACTCAATTCATTTTATCTCGAACCCCTACCATGATATCTGTATATAAAACATCATTTATCTTACTTGAAATATAAAATATGGGTGTAGATTCTTCTAAGTCATTGTCAATCAATAAATTGGTTAAACCGTATATAGCCTTATCAAAGTTAACTGCTTCCTCCCCAGTAACTCTAGTTCCTACCATTCTAGGAACTAAAAAATAACTGTTATAAGCAGTCCCTTCAAGTAATTCATTCTCTCCTAAATAATCCTCATGAACGGGAAGATAGACTGTTATATTGTATGTCCCATCATCCAACTCTCCGATATGAGGACATGAGTAAAAGGGATTGCTTTTTGGGGTATACCCAGCCGCTACGGCTGTTTGAACCATATCTTGAAAGGCTACTGCAATTTCATCACCAGCAATGTTGTAATCGATACTTAAGACATTACTCATCATTAATGATTGATTCATACCATATGTAATTTCTGCCATTTTACTTCTCCACTGGGATAATCAAATCTACAAACAAATCATCATAAACAGGTATCAAGACCAGATACAACTTATCTTGCAACTCCCAACCGTGGTCTCTGATGTAATCCTTCATCTCGTAGATGGACTGGTCCAAACCATCTTCAAATGGCACACGTTTGCTGATACCCTCAATACTTAAACTGGCTTGGTATTTTAGTTGGCTAGTTGAATTTGTTTCAGAAATGACAGGTATATAAATGGTAACGTCCTGTTCTTCTTCATCAAACTGAGTTGGAGTCATTTCAAAAATGGTCGGACCATCTTTATAGATGCCATTGGTATAGGGTAAGAGTTCTGTATGGACAAACAACTCCAATAACTCTTCTCCACGAATATGGACCTGGTCTGTCATCAAATGTTCCATATGAATCTGGATTTCTTTAATCATGTTTCTTTTCCTTTTTAAATCTATTTTTATCAAATTCTTTATTTTGAATCAAATCCGAAGAAACTTCTATATGCTTAATTGGTCTTGTTTCCTCAATATCATGACGATGTTGGTAGGCATAGATAATTATAAACCACGTAGCATAAAACAAATGTCCAAAGGTCATCGAAAATAAGGATACACCCTATCCCCAAAAATATTCATATCCAATCATCGCTAAAAATATACAGACACACGATATAATAAGCGGGGGAGCGAATACAAAGTTAAGCATAAATTTGCTGGCTTTCTGCGAGATAATTTCTTCAGAGTCCAAATTGACCAAGCAGCTCATGACGACTATAACAATAATGGATTGAATAAGAGGGAGGGATAGCTTTAGACCAATAAAGTTATGGTCCCCACTCATAGCACCAAAACCAATAATGATATAAATATGACCAGTCAGATACATGAGATAGGTTCCAAAACTGGTTAATATCCCTCGCTTAAGATCCAGTAAAAACACTAGATTAAAAACCCAAACAACAATCCCTGCAATAAGCAGCCCTTGAAATAAGTCCTCATTTTTTAGAACCTCTAACCCTCCTGCCATAAACATAAAAAAGGCTATAGGATATAAAATAAAAATCCCATTTAACACTCCCCAATGTGGAACAGGGCCTTTTATTTTGCTTCGTTGAAATTCAAACGTTTTTTTAATTCGTTCCAGTATCATTTAAACCATCCTCTCATGCCTTTGAGAACTTTACTTTTTAAATCTATCACTGTCAAATTCTCGATTTGAAATCATATCTGGGTTTACCTTTATATGCTTGATTGGTCTTGTTTTCTCTATATCATGGCGGTGTTGGTAGGAATAGATAATTATAAACCATGTTTGATATAAAGCAGAGCCAAAAATCATTAAAAATAAGGATACTCCCCATCCCATTAAAAAATCATATCCAATGATAGCTAGAAAAATAAAGCAAAGAGATAAAAGTATTATCGGTCCCACTACAAAATTAAGCATAATTTTTCCAGTCTTCTCCGAGATAATTTCTTCAGAGTCCAAGTCAACCAAACAGCTCATGACGATAATAATTACAATGGCATAGATAAGGGGGAGAGATAACTTTAGAACAATAAAGTTATGGTCCCCACTCAAACTACTAAAACCAATAATGGTATAAACATGACCAGTCAAATACATGAGATAGGTTCCAAAACTGGTTAAAATCCCTCGCTTAAGATCCAGTAAAAATACTAGATTTAAAACCCAAACAACAATCCCTGTAATAAGTAGCCCTTGATATAAGTCCTCATTATTTAGAACCTCTAACCCTCCTGCCATAAATATAAAAAAGGCTATAGGATATAGAATAAAAATCCCGTTTAATACGCCCCACAGTGGAACAGGCCCCTTTATTATACTTCTTTGAAAGTCAAAATATTTTTTGATTCTTTCAATAATCATTTAAACCATCCTCTCATGCCTTTAATTAGGCTATTGGCACCTTTTTAATATTTCTTTTAATGCAGTATCAATAATAAATCAATAGGTAAATAATCTACTATTCACCTCTATCTCTCCAATTCTTTATGATAGTATAAATAAAATGTATCAGTATTGCTACTAAAAATGCGAACAAAGGGCGTAATGATACCAAGCTTACACCTACAACAAGGAAGGCTGATAAAAAATAGACGATAAACGCCTCTAACTTAGAAGGTCTTCTAGCCTCTGGAAGCATATCTAAATGTTCCTTCGTTATAGCTGAGCGATCATTGAATTGATAAAAGAAACGATATCTTGCAGATAAAGAATCAATATCTAAAAAGTCATATCCCCTAATATAATCAATTACGTAAAACATCAGTAAATTGTCAATTTCGTCAATATTTTCAGTATAGAGAGAAAAGTTTCTCTTTCCAGCAATTGCAATATTACTTGCAGCATAAACGGCAATCGGAATGCCATCTTTTGTGACAGGTGAAATATCTCCTTTACTACCTGAACCTACACTCGTCATTTCATAGTTATTTAAATTGAATTGAAAAACTCCATGCCAGTATGCTTGTTCCCATAAATGTTCAAATCTTTTTTCTTCATAATAAATCAAATCCTTATTTAACCCTCTTGCGACTATTCTTTTCTTCTTAGAAATGAATTCTGATACTTTCAAGACTAGAATTTCTACATCTTTTGCATATAGACGATAACCTTCATCTTCTTGAACGATTTCAATTCTTTCAGTCCAATGTTCATCATCAGGTAATTTTGACTCAAGGATAAATCCTTCTGAGTTTCCACGTAATTTTAATTGTATTTCCATGTTTTATCCCCCTATTAATAAGCCCAATCCAAATGGTCCTAGTTTCATTTTTGCCTCTGCTTTTTAGTATCTGGACAATGATTAACAATCATGACAGGCTCCACACCTTCTCTCACCCGAACAACACTCCCAATCGGTAAAGTAGTACATTCTGACATCAGTTTTCTCCTTCTAAATATTTCTTCGCTTCCTGAACATAAAAGAGTTCTGGATTTTCATGGGAGATGCTTTCAAACAAACTGCGAGTACGAGCTTCATCTCCTTTTAATTGGGCATTGAGAGCCCCGTAATAAGAAAACATGATTCGAGCTAGCCTATTTTCTGGTTCAGTGGTGTCGAAGTAGTCATTCACTTCTTTATTGAACAAAATATCTTTTATGGCATGGGCTTGAGCAACGAGTTTTGCCTTACCGTCTTTCGCATCTGGCGCCTTGGACAACTGCAATCGGAAGAACTCCCACCACATCAGGATCTAGCGTTCCCCCATGGCCAATCTTCTTGGTACCTAGGATTTTTCGCAGTTTAAAGACCTCATCATGCGAAGTCATGCCTGTTTCTTTTTTTACATTGGTAATTCCGTCCATCTGATTTACTCTTTTTAACTCATGTGTGACCATCCGGGACACCGACCCTTTATTATACCATGAAACGAGACTTCTTGTCCCTCTTTCCCACTTCCCATGAGCTTCCAAAAAAACCCGTAGCAGATTTCAGACTTTTTAAAATGGGTTTGATACAATAGAAAACGAAAGAAGGTGTAACATATGTTAATGTATGATGTTATTGTTATTGGATTTGGTA
>NZ_JAPJPF010000060.1 GCF_030825805.1 Streptococcus sp. | reverse complement strand
GTCTTGCTCGATAATCCAAAGACAATTGAGAGGCTAGGACTTTTGTCCCAGCCTCGTAGTCTACTTAGATTGCTTTGCAATCAAGTAGACTTACTGAATCACATCTTTTCCTCTAGTTCAACATCTGGATACTTGTCCGCAAACCAGCGGAGGGCAAAGTCGTTTTCAAAGAGAAAGACAGGCTGGTCAAAGCGGTCTTTGGCCAGAATGTTTCTACTTGAAGACATGCGCTCATCTAAATCTTCAGGTTTGATCCAGCGAACAGTCTTTTTACCCATTGGACTCATAACGACTTCTGCATTGTACTCATTTTCCATTCGGTGTTTAAAGACCTCAAACTGCAATTGACCAACAGCTCCCAACATGTATTCACCCGTTTGGTAGTTGGTATAAAGCTGAATAGCTCCTTCTTGCACCAATTGCTCGATTCCCTTATGGAAGGACTTTTGCTTCATGACATTCTTGGCAGATACCTTCATGAAGATTTCAGGCGTAAAGGTTGGCAGTGGTTCAAATTCGAACTTGTTTTTGCCAACTGTCAGCGTGTCTCCAACCTGATAAGTACCAGTATCGTAAACCCCGATGATATCTCCTGCTACAGCATTGGTCACATTTTCACGGCTTTCGGCCATAAACTGGGTGACATTAGATAGCTTAGCACCCTTACCGGTACGAGGGAGGTTAACACTCATCCCCCGCTCAAATTCACCCGATACGATCCGAACAAAGGCGATCCGGTCGCGGTGACGAGGGTCCATATTGGCTTGGATTTTAAAGACAAAGCCTGAGAAATCCTTGTCATATGGATCAACAATCTCTCCGTCTGTTTTCTTATGCCCATGAGGCTCTGGAGCAAACTTCAAGAAGGTTTCCAAGAAAGTCTGTACTCCGAAGTTGGTCAAAGCTGAACCAAAGAAAACTGGAGTTAATTCACCTGCAAGAATAGCTTCTTCAGAGAATTCATTTCCTGCTTCTTGCAAGAGTTCGATATCGTCTTTCACTTGTTCGTAGAAGGGGTTATTAGCAAAGAGCTTATCTCCATCTTCTAGACTTGCAAAGCGTTCGTCTCCTTTATAAAGTTCCAAGCGTTGGTTATAGAGATCATAGAGCCCCTCAAAGGCTTTCCCCATCCCGATTGGCCAATTCATCGGGTAGCTAGCGATGCCCAAGACTTCTTCCAATTCTTGCAAGAGATCCAATGGCTCACGGCCATCACGGTCCAGCTTATTCATAAAAGTGAAGACTGGAATCCCACGGTGTTTGACAACCTCAAACAATTTCTTGGTTTGGGCCTCGATACCCTTGGCAGAGTCCACCACCATGACCGCAGCATCCACTGCCATCAAGGTCCGATAAGTATCTTCTGAAAAGTCCTCGTGCCCTGGTGTATCAAGGATGTTGACCCTTTTCCCATCATAGTCAAACTGCATGACAGATGAGGTTACCGAAATCCCACGTTGTTTTTCGATATCCATCCAGTCAGACTTGGCAAAGTTTCCAGTTTTCTTTCCTTTAACAGTACCAGCTTCCCGAATCTCTCCCCCAAAATAGAGCAATTGCTCTGTAATCGTCGTTTTACCAGCATCCGGGTGGGAGATGATGGCAAAGGTACGGCGTTTTTTAATTTCGTCAGTTATTGTCATTCTTTCTTCCTCAGTTATTTTTTTAAAACGTATTTTTTAGTAAGTAGGATCCTTCTACATTGGTTCTCTCCTTTTACCTTAACTAACCTATTATAGCGGAAATAGAGGCTTTTTTCAACGATGATTCATCATTGAAATCAAAAAGAAAGACTAAAATCATGCGATTCTAGTCTTCTTTGATGATAGTTATTTGCTAACTATAACCCGCTCTCTTCTGCGACTGAAAAATACATTAAAGAGAAGCAAGGCTGCTGCTAGGATGCTGGAAACCACGACATAATTCACCAGGAGGATGTCCCCTTTGATAATTGGTGGCCGGGCCATGAGTCCATAATTTCCTCCAGTGACTTGGTTGACACCGACTAGAAATAAATCGAGGACGAAGGTATAAAGAACAATTTCTCGATTTTTTAAGAGGCTCGAATCATAGCATCTCAAGAGATAAATCAAGGAATTAACCAAGAGACAGTAATGACCTAAGAGGAAAGAAAAGCTCGTAATATGAGGGAAGGTATAGGGGTCAAAGACCGGATAACCCAAGGCAAAGATCGCCCCACTGACTCCCATCAAGGCAAAAAACTGCTTGCTCTTCCATCGGTCTGGTAAGAGCAAGACAGCAAACATGGCCAAACGACAATGGTACAAGGGTAAACTATTGGACCAGGGAAGCTGAAAAGCAAAATACCAGATATAGAGACAGATCAATTGAAAAATTTGTAAGTTCCGAAAGATCTTCCGAAATTGTTCATTTTGATAGTAACGTAATGAAGCCCAAACTGCCATTACAATTAAAAGAACCATGACCCCATACCAAAGGAGCGGGATAACAGGTGGTGCAGTGGATTCAGTTGTAAAAAAATGATGCATAGGATCTCCTTATTAATCGGATTCAGATGTTCTTTTTCTTTTCTTACTGGACTTAACGATCGCATTGATCAGGATAAGGGTTCCTGTCATCAGGATGGTCACGATTAAGTAATTGAGCACGAGCCCATGATTGCCAATTACAGGAGGACGACGCATAAAGCCGTAATTTCCACCCGTTACGAGATTAGCCAGCTGAATAATAGCATTGACCCCAAAAGTCATCTGACAGATTTTCCAAGCATCTCTTTCTTCCACCTGGTAGGATTGAACCAGATAGATCAAGCAATTGGCCAAGAGGGCCCAGTGGCCAAAGACATTGTTGATCGAGGATACATGAGGAAAAGGATAGGGATAAAAGACGGGATGAACCAAAGCCATGATAGATCCAAAGACACCAACAAGAGCAAAATATTGCTTGAATCTTCCCTTGGGAGCCAAGAGAATAATCCACATGGCCATCCGGCTATGGTAGAAGGGAAGACTTTCTGAAACAGGCAAATGTGCTGCAATATACCAAGAGTTGATAATCAGCAACTGGATCAATTGCCCCCAATACCAAAAATTTTTATAGCCTTTGGAAGAGGCAAATCGAATAGATAGAAGCCCCACCACTACCAATGATGTCGGCAACAAGAAATACCAAGCCCCCAATTGAGGTGGAGCCGTTGGTTGACTGGTGAAAAATAAATCCCAAAGACTCATGTCTTCCTCCCCTCAGCTCATCTAATTTCTATTCCGAACGCGAACCGACAGTCTCTTCAACCATCTTGTATTTGTACTTATAACGTTGGTTGACCAAGAAAATTCCAGCTACCATCACAAAGCTAACCAAGAGGTAGTTCAAGAGAGCACCGTGGTCTCCAATGATTGGTGGACGCCGTAAGAAGCCATAATCCCCTTTCGTCAAAAGGTTGACCAAGAAAATCACCGCATTCATGCCAAAAGTAATCTTGAAAATTCTCAAGCTGTCTTGTTTTTCAGATTGATAATGATCCTGTAGGTAAATCAAACTATTGGCAAGCAAGGCCCAGTGACTAAAAATCAGATTCAACACAGTGATATGAGGGAATGGGAAAGGATCAAAGGCCGGATACACCAAGGCCGCAATCGATCCCAAAACTCCCAAGAGAGCAAAATATTGCTTGATATAGGTCCCTTTAGGGGCAAAGAGAATCACCAACATGGCCAAGCGGCAATGATAAAAAGGCAAATTATCCGTCAAAGGCATGTGGGCAAGAATATACCAAGCATTGATGGTCAAGACTTGGATCAACTGTGCCCAATACCAAAAGCGTTGGTAGCTTTTGGACTGCGCATATCTAATGGAAAAGTAGCCAACCACCAACAAAGAAGCTGGCAGAATGAAATACCAGAGCCCAAACTCAGGTGGGGCTGATTTTTGGTTCGTAAACAATAAATCCCAAAGTGTCATTTTATATCCCTTTAATTTATAGATCGTTTTTAATCACAATACAAATCTCGTTTCCCATCATAAACCTCCCAAAGGAAGTTCAATTGTTCTTCTGTATTGCGCTTGGTAGAAAGAGCAGGTATTTTTTCTCTCTCAAAAAAGGCAAGATCGGAAATTTCCTGGTTCTTTTCAAAATTTCCATCTAATAATTCACATTCAAATACCAATTTCACATATTGGCGGCTTTGCAATTGGTAGCGATTGGTATCAAACACTGCCAACAATCTGATAACACGCGCAGAATAACCCGTTTCTTCTTGGATTTCCTTTAAAATGTTTTCTGTTGGAGAATAGCCAACCTCACCAAAGCCACCCGGCAAGGCCCAGGTCTCTTCTCCCTGACCTTTCACCAGACAAAGTTTTCCATCTTTGACAATCCACGCCCTTACATCAATCAAGGGAGTGTCGTAATGGTCTGTCGGGCGAAACAAATCCGATAGTTCTTGTGGATTCAAATCAGTCGTTTCTCTCACAAAATCCTGTAAAATAGCACGAATATCTTGATAGCGCTCTTGATCAAATGGATCTTTTGAGAATGCTAAGCCTGTATTAGTGATTGAAATCAAGCGCTGAATGTTCTTCAGTACATTATTACTTACCATTCTCCAATTCCTCTACCAATTTGGCTAAATGCATGGAATTGCTTCCCTTGATGAGGATTTGGTCCTGCTCTTTTAAGCTTTCCTTGACTTGTTTGACCAGGTCCTCAAATTGGTCTTCCTCAGCGGTCTTCTTGAAATAATAGACATGTCCGAGTGGGAACATCTGACTCGCTAATTGAGCCAGTCCCTCAATATCTTGACCGTAGAAAATGACGGTATTCAAGACATCTGGCGAGAGGCTGAGAATTATTTGGTTGTGCAGATCAATGGATTGCTCCCCTAGTTCTTTCATATCTGCTAATACAGCCAACTTGCGGCCATTTGGATTGGCAGGAATGGTCGAGAAGGTTTCTAAAATCAGGCGCATAGCCGTCGGATTGGCATTGTAGACATCAGATAAAATATCCGCTCCGTTACTTGCCTTCTTCCATTCTGTGCGGTTGCGCGTTAATTGCAAGGTTTCAAAACTATCACGAATCGCAGCTTCACTCACTCCTTCTTTCAAGGCAACATAAGCTGCAATCATAGCATTGGTCGCATTGTATTTTCCTGTTACCGGAAGATCAATCGCTTCTTCTAAGAAATTAGTACGGAAAGTTAAACTATCCTTTCGCTCGATTAACTCGGTAATAAAAATCTCCTCATCTGGCCCAAAGCGGACCACTGTTTGTTTTTCAGGGAGGTAGGCATTCACGATCGGATCGGCCGGCACTAGGAGCAAGCCACCAGCTGGCATGCCATCCGCAATTTGCAATTTCCCTTTAGCGATTTCTTTGCGATCTTTGAAAAACTCCAGGTGAGCTTCCCCAATGAGGGTCACAATGGCTGCTTTTGGATGGGCAATTTCTGAGAGGAGATGAATATCGCCTAGATGGTCCTGTCCCATTTCAAGGACAAGCTTCTCTGTTCCTTCTGGCATATGGAGAACCGTGTAAGGAAGGCCAATCTCATTGTTGTAGTTCCCTTGTGTTTTATAGGTTTTATAAGTAGTAGACAGCAGTTGAGCCAACATATCTTTGGTCGTTGTCTTACCGTTTGAACCGGTGACCGCCAAGACATCTACTTGACTCTTCTCCAAAATATATTGTGCTAATTTTTGAAAGGCCCCTAGAACATCATCTACCAACAAATACGGGTGGCCTTCTACTTCTTTTTCAGACAAGGTCGCTACAGCCCCATTTTCAAAGGCGGTTTCAATAAAATCATGCCCATCACGCGCCCCCTTGAGAGGGACAAAGAGATCCCCCGGACCAATAAGACGACTATCAAATTCTGGCTTCTGTAAATCAAAATCTTCAAATTGACTGATATCATTGCGAACAGCCAGGACACGAGCCACTTCGTGCAAGGTTACATTCATGGTATTCTCCTCTAAAAAGTGGGAGCAGGAAGAAAAGCGACTCCTCTATGAGTTGACTTCATCTCCCACTCCCGCTAGGAACAGTTTCTTAAAGTAAGTGCGCTTCGCGCTTTTCAAAGGTTTCTTTTGCCAACTCAACCAAACGCTCGATCAAATCAGGATAGGACAAGCCCATGTTATCCCAAAGTAAAGGATACATAGACCATTGGGTAAAGCCAGGCATGGTATTGAGCTCATTCAAGTAGATGCCCCCGTCCTCTGTGTAGAAAAAATCACAACGGGAGAGACCCTTGCCACCAATGGCACGGAAGGCTAGTTCTGCATTCTGACGCATGGTCGCAGCAACTTCTGCAGGAATTTCAGCTGGAATCGCCATCGTAATCTTATTATCGATGTATTTGGCTTCGTAGTCATAGAAGGCTACATCTTTGACCACTTCACCAGGTAGGGTGCTCTTGACATCGTAGTTGCCTAACAATCCTACTTCGATTTCGCGCGCTACGACACCTTGCTCAACCAAAACACGGCTATCGTATTTAAAGGCCAATTCCAAAGACTTGCGAAGTTCTGCTTGGTTCTCTGCTTTTGAAATCCCGACACTAGAGCCCATATTAGAAGGCTTGGTAAAGACCGGATAGGTCAATTCCTTTTCGATTAAGGCAATTTTAGCTTCTAGGTCATCTCCTTCAAGGACAGCCACATAAGGAACTTGTGGAATCCCTGCAGCTTCTAGGACCCGTTTGGTGGTAATCTTGTCCATCGCCACACTAGAAGAAAGGATATCACATCCCACATATGGAAGTTTCAAGACTTCTAGGAAACCTTGAACCGATCCATCTTCTCCCATTGGTCCGTGAAGGACTGGAAAGACAACCGCCCCTTCTTGGTAGATACCGCTCGGAGATACTTTAGCTTCCCAATCAATGGTCTCGTTGGTCATCAAGCGTTCTGTTTCAGCAGGCTTCTCATCAAAGCTTTGGGTCTTAATGAAGTCTCCCGTCTGAGTAATGAAATAGGTCTCAACAGAATACTTGTCATAATTAATCGCCCGCATGACGCTTTCAGCTGAAAGTACAGACACTTCGCGCTCTGCGCTACGGCCACCATAAAGAAGTACAATTTTTTCTTTTGCCATTGTTTGGTCCTAATCCTTTTTTTAATTTTGTGCTTCCTGATTGACTTGTCAGAAACACACCTCACAACCGAGTTCGTCCCTCTAGTATACCACACTTTAAAAAGAAAGAAAACGAGAGAGAACACCTAAAAAACAAAAAGAGAGTGGGACAGAAATCGGTAATTCGTTAGAATTCGATTTCGTCG
>NZ_JAPJPF010000059.1 GCF_030825805.1 Streptococcus sp. | reverse complement strand
TTGTCGTGGTTTCATCCCTACTTTGATCGGTACTTTGAGCTGTTGTCGTGGTTGCTTCCTTACTTGGATCGGTAATTGGCTCACTTGTCGTGGTTTCATCCCTACTTTGATCGGTACTTTGAGCTGTTGTCGTGGTTGCGTCCGTTGGATCCTTGTAATCATCTGGAAGAGATGCCCGGTATGGATCATCCGTTCTACCTGCTTCTTTCAAGGTAGCTGAAAGTTCAGCTTCATATTGTTTAAATTGTTTGAACAGACGTTCAGAACGCGCTATTGCTTCGGCAGTCACTTGATCCTCTGCCCCTTTTGCAGCTGCTTCATCAGCTTTCAAGGCAGCATATTTTGCATCACTCACTTTTTGTTCAATAATGAGCTGTTCTTCTAGTGCTTTCCAATGATTTTGGATAGATTTTCCAAAGAGATCTTGGTTATTGATGGCCATTTGGTCAATGTGCCAAACTGTCCAATACCATGAATTTGGATCATAAGTAGCTGTTTGAGGTTTAAAAGCTTCGTAAGTATCCTTTACATTTCCATAGAATGGAACATAAGGGGTATTCCGTGAAGGTCCCATACCTATCCATACAGTTCCACCAAATGATTTTGGAAGATTTGGATTGATTTGATAGACATGGGCATCGATTACATTTTCGTTTCCTAAAGCATATTTGTATTGGTCTTTACGAACAGTATCGTTGCTACCATCGTCACCTTGTTTCTTCACGCCAATTTGATCATCTGGTACAAAGCGTCCATTCAAGTGTTCAAAACGGTTCCGTTGCAAGGCAAAAGCATCTTCTAAAGTGTATTTTTTGTTTGGATCGGTTGGTGAACGGAAGAGCTCATACTCATCATCCTCATAGGTGACTTTAGAGTCTGGATCTAGCAAGGTAATACCTGCATAGGTCCGTGAGCGGTCTCCTTCAGCATATTTTTCTGGTCCATAAGATTTAGCAATATGGAAGTTTCCATCTTTATCGGTCTTGTAGTTGCCAGATTCCTTGGCTACTTTTTCTACATCTTTAGAGGCAATGACATTTTCAGTGTCATTCAAATCAACATGACCTAGGTAGTAGGTATTTGCAAAGACTGCGTATTTATCTTCTGGCACCTTCACCGCTACATATTGGTGACCAGATAGAATTTCCATATACCAAGTTTCATTTTGGTCTGCAAAAACGACCACGTTCCCTTCAGCTGAACCTTTTTCTTCAATGACTTTAGCCAGTAATTCAACCCCTTCGCGGGCAGTTTTAACACGTGGCAAGATGACATCCAGCATAGCAGCTTCTGGAAGTCCATCCGCTTTCAAAGGATCCGTTGTCAAGACCTTCTTATTTGGAATAGCTGTTACTGTCGCAGTCATGGATACACCGGCCTCATTAAAACCGTGTTCCCCGAAAGCACCA
Organism: Streptococcus sp.; assembly: GCF_030825805.1. Lineage (GTDB taxonomy): Bacteria > Bacillota > Bacilli > Lactobacillales > Streptococcaceae > Streptococcus. The sequence continues at coordinate 6,470 of NZ_JAPJPF010000059.1, read as the reverse complement.
TTACTACCGTCACCACGAGCAGAATCATAAGTAGCTGTGTATTTCATTTCGTTGGCAGCATGCGGGTAGGTAAATCCATTGGATTCATCCTCGATTTGATCTCCCTCATTATAGGTCTTGGCATCGACAACAACATAGTTTTTGTTGTGTTTTCCACCATTTGGATAATAAGGATAGTCCTCAGTCCGACCAAAAAGGGTGGTACCATCCTTGGTCAACTGGCGGCCAATGATAAATCCACAACAGGCCTGAACGGCTTGAATTGGTAGGAGTAAGAACGTCATCGCTACCAAAGCTAGTTTAAACAACCATTTCTTCATTGCAAATCTCCTTTTTGCTTATTTTATGTCCTCAAACGGTTTTTGGACACAAGAAGGTTTTATATACCACCAGTCTACTCCTTTTGAATCAACATTGCAAGCGCTTTCTTTTTACGTTTTTATTCATTTATTGGTAATATTTTTTGCTTTCTCTACCGTTTTTGAGAAATATATACAAAAAAACTGAGACTTCACTCAGTTTTCAGATAATTTACAAATGTGCTACAAATCAAAAAAAGGGATGAAAGATAAAAGGCCAAGCACAAAGAAGGATAGCCCCAACTGTATAAAGGATCAGGGCTCCCCAGCGCCAGCTTTTCTTCACGCTATCTCGCTCACCATAGATGGGAAAGACAAAAGCTAGAATCCCTCCTCCCACCAGGCCTCCTAGATGACCGGCTAGACTGATCCCCGGCATGAAACTAAAGAGGATATTGATCAAAATCAAGGCAGTGTAACGTTGGCCCAGATAGCGAATATAGGGACTTCGAGCGATGAAGCGTAAACTGACAATGGCAGCAAAGAGTCCAGCTAGGGCTGTAGAAGCACCTGCTGCGACGACTTCTGGAGAAAAGACCAAGACAAAAAGATTGCCCATCAAGCCAGATAAGAGGTAAAGGGCTAAGAAGGCCTTCGAGCCAAATAGATCTTCTGCGATTCTACCGATAAAATAAAGGGTAACCATGTTCAAAACAAAGTGCTGCAAGCCAACATGAACAAACATGGCAGCAAGCAAACGCCAGCTCTGGCTCGGATCCACCTGGATTTCATCTCCTAATACACCTCCAAAATCATAGACAGCTTGGACCGATTCATAATCAAAGCCACGAAGCAATAACATGGATAGAAAAACGCCGGTTGTTAACAGAAGCAAGCTACTGGTCACTGGGTATTTCTTATCAAATAGTTGATTCATCCACAAGAACCTCCTGTACTGGAATATCATGAGGGGCAGGTGCAAAGTCTACTTCCTGGCAGGCATAGATGGTGCTGACAGTCGCTCCGTCGAAATCTGCCAAATAGCGATCGTAATAGCCTCCTCCATAGCCCAGACGGTAGCCATCCTTTTGAAAGGCCACTCCAGGAACATGGATCAGGTCAATCTTCGACTGATCTACCGCTTGAGCCCCATCCTCTGGTTCCAAGAGGCCAAAGGCGGTTGGTTTCAATTTCTGCGGATCGTAGGTTGCAAATTCCATGCGCCCTTTGGGATAGGTCTTTGGGATGACGACCTGTTTGCCATCTTCTTGAGCTGCATCAATGAGAAAACTTGTATCCACCTCATGCGGGAAGGACAAATAGGTCGCAATCACGCTTGCTTCTTGGTAAGCTGACAAAGAGCGTAACCGCTGGATCAAGGCTTGATCAGCCTTTCGCTTGTTCTCCGGCTCCAAGCCTTTCATCTTCTTCAATACACTTTTTCGAATACTTGCTTTCATTTACATCTCTCTTTATTGGTTGGCTTTCATTTTTAAGAAAGGACTAATAGCCTTGACACCAAAGTGCAGGGCTTCTTCCTTAGGACTCATCTGAGGGTGATGAAGGGCATAAGGACTGTCCACTCCCAACCAGAACATGACTCCATCCACTTTTGACAAGAGATATCCAAAATCCTCTCCAGTCATGGCGGGTAGGATATCAATCAAGGTCACATCTTCTGCTTGATCAAAGAAGGTCATCAGTTCATCTGCCAAGTCCGGATTGTTTTCCACCGGCAAATAGCCCCCTTGCTTAAGTTCAAGATCTAGCTCCATATCAAAAACATCTGCAACCCCTCTCGCAATCGTCTCGAGTCGCTTCTGGGTCAAGAGGTTCATTTCCATGGTCAGAGTCCGAATGGTCCCATGCAGAAAGGCCGTCTCCGCAATGACATTATTGGTCGTTCCCGCATGCATGGAACCGAAGGTTACAACCGCTCCCTCGATAGGATCGACATTTCGGCTGACAATGGTTTGAACCTGGGTGACAAAATAGCTGGCAGCGACAAGGGCATCCTTGGCTTCATGGGGAAAGGCGGCGTGTCCACCTTTTCCTTTAAAGGTCAGCTTCACTTCACAGGTCCCTGCAAAGAGCGTCCCCCGACTGGTCGCGATTTCGCCTACCTTTAAGTCTGGACGGACATGGAGACCGTAGAATTGATCAGGCAACCAATCTCCAAAGACCCCATCCTCATACATGAGCATGCCTCCAGCTTCATTTTCCTCAGCAGGCTGAAAGAGGAACAAGAGATTGTTCTTCGGTTGTACTTGGACCAGTTGCTCCAGCAAGCCCAAGGCCAGCGTCATATGGACATCATGGCCACAGGCATGCATCCGACCTTCGTGGCGAGAGGTAAAATCAAGGCCAGTTTGCTCGATAATGGGCAGTCCATCGATATCCGTCCGCCAGCCAATGGTCTTTTCTGGATCGGATCCCTTCAAAAAGACTAGAATCCCTGTCCGCCAGGTCCGTTGCTCGACGAATTCTTTTCCCTCGGTGATTTCTGCGATGCGCTCCAAGAGATAGGCTTGTGTTTTAAATTCTTCTAGTCCAATTTCTGGGATTTGATGCAGGTCCCGCCGAATTTTTACTAAATCAAGTGTCATATCAGTCTTCCTCTTTTGAGAAGAAGCCGAGGTATCCCCCAGCTTCCTACTTCTATATTCTCTTAAAGGTTACGCAAGGCATCCTCAAGTGCTGTTTTTTGTTGCGTCTGTTCGTCAATGGTCTTGATCACGCGCGCAGGTATACCTGCTACCACTACATTTTCAGGCACATCTTGGGTAACAATCGCACCCGCCGCAACGACAGAGCCATTTCCAACTTGAACCCCTTCGATGACGACGGCATTGGCTCCCACCAATACGTTATCCCCGATTCGGACTGGTTCTGCAGAGGCTGGCTCAATGACACCGGCAAGGACTGCTCCTGCTCCGATATGGCTGTTTTTACCAACCGTTGCACGGCCACCAAGAATAGCTCCCATATCGATCATGGTTCCCGCACCAATTTCAGCCCCGATATTGATGACGGCTCCCATCATGATTACCGCATTGTCTTCAATGGTCACCTGATCTCGAATGATCGCACCCGGTTCAATCCGGGCATTCAAATAACGCTTATCTAGCAAAGGCACTGCCGAATTACGCCCATCTTGCTCTACGATATAGTCTTTGTTTTCTGTTAGGTTAGCAAGAAGGGGCTCAATCTCTTTCCAGTCTCCAAATAGGACATTGCCTAGTTTTACAACGGATGCTGGAAGAGATCCTGCCAATTCCCCTTCGAAGGTTACTTTTACATTGGTTTTCTTTTCTGCATTTCCGATAAAGGCGATAATCTCTTGTGCAGTCATTTTTTGTGCAGTCATGGCGATACCTCTTGTTCTATGTAGTCAGTCCTCTAGGAAGATAGGCTCCTTTTAAACTCTTTGATTTTACTATTATAGCATAATTTAATGGACACACTAAATCGCGACCTAGTCAAATGGTTACAGTTAGTTCCTGTCATTTTGGTTCCTATTGGACCACTATTTTTTTCAATCGGTATTGATCCGAATTTTCGTTAAAATACAAATAGACTCGTTTGCTATCTGTAGTTGAATAGACTAGAGCGATGGTATCCACTTCTCCAGGATTGAGAATAATAAAAATCATGGAATCTGGATTTCCCAATTGAGAAGCTGCTTCTCGGATCTCCATCCCTTCTTGCCCATCCTGAGGCATCAGAGCTTGAAATTCATCTGTGGTTTTGGTAGGTTCACCTAGCTTACTTTTATTGTTACCTACACTTAAACTAGTTATCTTTTCTGTATCATCAATCTTCTTAAAACTAATATAAACAAAACCAAATTGATCTGGCTGTTTATAGGTTAAATGTGTGCCTTGTTGTTCTGGGCTAAAATAGGAATAATTACCATTCCAAGCTTTCCCAAAGTGTTCAACCGTTTCCTCCGGCGTTACAAACTCTAATTTCTTATGATGGATCAAGTTCAGCAACTCGTCCAAACTAAAAGAGTGAACGCCATTGTTTTCATCCACATAGGGAGAATTTTCGGATGTCAGCTGCTTCGATTTCTTTTCTGACTCACTCTTCTCTTCCTTTGTTTGGCTAGAAGATTCTGATGGTTGGCTAGAGGAGGCAGATGATTGTTTAGAGGATGTTGAACTGAAAGAATGACGGTCCTGTTTTTTACTTACTGGGCTATCCTGCTCTGTCTTATTGAGAAAACTGCTTACATAACCAAGCGCTATAATGGAGAGACTAAAGACGATAACCATCCCCACAGCAACTGCAAAAAGAGAACCAAAACGGGGCAAGCCCGCTCCTCGAAAAGCATCCTCACGGACACTTCTCTTTACCCCTTTTTGATAGCTCCGAAGACTGGGACTTTCAAAAGCTTCTCCTTCAGGCCCACGATCCGAAAAGACCTCAGACACTTCCCGATTCCTACTTGGGAACCTAGTCCATTCTCTTTGAATCTGTCTACCTTTTTCCATTCCATTTTCCCTTCTTTTTACTTAACTTTGTTTCTTAGGATCTAGTTGACTCTTGCGCAACAAGGAATAGGAACCGTCTACATGTTCCAGCTCCAATAAATAAGTTTTTCCCTTCTCATCCTGATAGGATAATTGAAAACCTTCCTGTTCAGGCCCGATCTGGCGTCGGACGAAGGATTGTAGGCCCTGATAGTTGGCTAACAATGCCTTAAGATCTATCTTTTCCCCAGGCTCCAAACCTTGATAAACCTTTTCTGAAAAAGCTTTTTTCCCCTCCCGATTTAGATTGGCCAGACTCGCGTCAATCTCTTCTAGCAGATAGCTCCCATCTGCCCCCTTGCTAAAAAGCAAACGGATGGATGCTCCCTTGCCTCTGTCCTCCCAACGATAAAGGAGGGAGAGACTGGTTTGCTTGCTTGCTGTAGATTGAAAGAGGACTTTCTCTTGGGGGTGGCCCATCTCCTTCAGAAGGGTCTCCAGGCGACTTCCAGTCTGCTTCAGGCTACCGTTTTGGTTCTTTATCGATAGAGGAATGTGCTCGATCTGTTCCAAGGTCCATGACGAATCCTTTTTTTCATTCGTTTCTTTTAAGAGTCGCTCCCCTTGAAATTCTTTCGCTTTAAAAGTTGACAAGTTCCTTATTTCGCTTATCGCTGTAGAACTTTTCGGTGGATGACTAAGGACCTCTAACCCCATCCCTAGGAGGAGCGCTAGCAGCAGGAGACTAGGAATTGTTAACTTCTTGATGACTGTATCCATTTACTCCTCCTTATTCGACCTTGACTAGATGATAGCGAGCATCATTTTGGGCTTGCAAAGTGAGAAAGACGAGCCCCTCTTGTGCACGGTAGGTCAGGACTAAAGCCGTTTTGCCATCCTTATGATTCAAAAGCAATGATTGTGGCAAGCCTATCTTTTGTAAAATGTCTTCAAGCTTCATGCCGGTTTTCTCTTTCCCACTAGCAAGATTGGTAAAGGCTACCTTTTTCAGCTGTTTACTTTCCAGATGATCCTTAGAAGTTGGCTGATAGCCCTGAATAGCCGTTAGATAGTAGCCATCCTTCATATGGGTAAATTCAAATTGGTATCTATCTCGTCCATCTTGTGTCGTTCCATAGCTGAGACGAAGGAGCTGCGTTGTAGCTTTTGACTCGAGTCGAGCTTGCTTGGCTCCCCCTAATTTTTTAACCAGAGCCTCTGGTGTCGTCCCCTTGGTGCTTGGACCACCAGTCGCATCTCCTATTTTAAACTCCAGCAACTCCTCCAAATTCACCCCAACTTCTGGGTGATCTGATTTCGCCAGGAAGTCCTGCAGATAAGCTTCTTCCTGATGAAAGGTCACTTGCTGGTCTGTATTCAGCTGTTCTTGTGGCCTCCCAGAAGCAGCAAGCTCATAGCCTACTCCCAGCATTGCGAGGATTCCTAAAACAATCCCTCTTTTTTGGATGAAAACCAGGAGGGCCTTCAGATGTTTTCTTATTGTTTCCTTTACATTATCCATTCTGTGATCGAATCTGTATCCCTTTCCGTCCAACTGTTCACGCCTATTTCCTTTAGCAACATATCCTACTATACCATAAATAGCCAGTCCTAGCTAGAATAGAGAAGAGAGTGGGACATAAATCGGTAATTCGTTAGAATTCGATTTCGTCGTCCCACCTCCGCACAGTTGAGT
>NZ_JAPJPF010000058.1 GCF_030825805.1 Streptococcus sp. | reverse complement strand
TCTTATTTTTGCGCATTTGTTTGGCCATCTTGTTCATCGCCCGTTTCATCATGAATTCACCGGCTTTTCCTTTGAGACCACCACCAAACATTTGGCTCATATCAGGCATTCCAGCGCCTCCACCAAGAGCTGACAAGTCAGGCATGCCACCTTGACCCATCATGCCTTCGAGGGCAGACATATCAGGCATTCCACCAGGCATATTCTTCGGCATATTATTTGGATTGAGCCCCATTTGTTTCATCATCTTGTTCATATCGCCAGAGAGGACGCCTTGCATCATCTGTTTGGCTTGATTAAAGTCCTTGATGAATTTATTGACTTCGACAAAGCTATTTCCTGAACCAGCAGCAATCCGACGACGACGGCTTGGATTTAACAAATCTGGATTTTCACGTTCAGCTGGGGTCATGGATGATACGATCGCACGTTTGCGAGCAATTTCTCGTTCATCGACCTTGAGGTTCTTCATGGCTGGATTGTTGGCCATCCCTGGAAGCATCTTGAGCAGGTCTTCCATTGGTCCCATGTTTTGAACTTGATCTAATTGATCGATGAAGTCATTAAAATCGAAGGTATTTTCCCGCATCTTCTCAGCGAGTTCAAGGGAACGTTTCTCATCGTATTCTTGAGAAGCCTTCTCGATCAGCGTCAGCATATCCCCCATACCGAGGATCCGACCAGACATGCGGTCTGGGTGGAAGGTTTCGATATCAGTGATTTTTTCACCAGTACCAGTGAACTTGATTGGCTTCCCAGTAATCTGACGGACAGAAAGGGCCGCACCACCACGGGTATCCCCATCAATCTTGGTCAAGATCACCCCGGTCACTTCGAGTTGTTCGTTGAACTCACGCGCCACATTGGCCGCTTCTTGACCGATCATGGCATCGACAACCAAGAGGATTTCATTTGGCTCAGCAAGGGCTTTGACATCACGCAACTCGCCCATGAGTTTTTCATCGATTTGCAGACGACCCGCCGTATCGATCAAGACATAGTCATTGTGGTTGGCTCTCGCTTGCTCCAAACCTTGACGAACGATCTCCACTGCAGGGACTTCTGTACCAAGTGAAAAGACAGGGACATTAATCTGCTGACCAAGGGTCTTCAACTGGTCGATGGCTGCTGGACGATAGATATCGGCCGCAATCATCAAAGGACGTGCATTTTCTTCCTTGACCAATTTGTTGGCCAATTTCCCAGCAAAGGTTGTTTTACCAGCCCCTTGAAGACCGACCATCATGATAATGGTTGGAATCTTTGGAGATTTGATAATGTCTGCTGTTTCTGAACCTAAAATCGCTGTCAATTCTTCATCGACAATCTTTACGATTTGTTGGGCAGGGTTGAGGGTTTCGATGACCTCATGACCTACGGCCCGCTCACGGACGCGTTTGATGAAGTCTTTTACAACAGGAAGGGCAACGTCGGCCTCTAAGAGGGCTAGACGAATCTCTTTGGTTGCCTCTTGGACATCTGCTTCAGAGATTTTCCCTTTCTTACGAAGATTTTTAAAGACGTTTTGTAAACGTTCGGTTAAGCTTTCAAATGCCATTATTTTCTCCTATTTTTTCAATTCAGTGGAAATCGTCCGAAATGTTGGAAACATTCTAGTTCTTCGGGTGTAACTTCTTTCATGATTTCATTTGGATATCCCCAACAGCTAAAACCTATTTGCATAGCCTTGGAGATATCATTGGGCGAGATAATCTGTAGCCGACTAGGAAATGGTTCCTCTGCAGCTAATAATTTACAGGGTATTCCTTTATAGATGACAAGATTTTCCATGATTACTCCCGATTGTCAATACTTGATAAAATTTCAACCTGCTCTTGTAGAAAAGTATCTTCCGGATAGCGTTCTAAAATCTGATCAAAAATCTGGCTGCGTACAATGTAGTCAGAGTACATATGCAACTTCATCTCATAATCCTCTAGAATCTTCTCTGTCCGCTTAATATTGTCATAAACCGCCTGACGGCTCACTCCAAACTCTTCCGCAATCTCAGCTAAGCTGTAGTCATCTGCGTAATAAAGCTCGATGTAGTTCATTTGCTTGTCCGTCAAGAGCGCTGCGTAAAACTCAAAGAGCGCATTCATTCGGTTGGTTTTCTCAATTTCCATACCTTTCATTATATCAAAAAAGCCCGCCAAAGACTAGCGGGACTTACCTATTTTGTCTCATAAGAAACAAGGAGGTCCGATTTCAAATGATTTAAAACAAGATTGATGTTTACTAGCGAAAGACTCCTGTGAATTACGTAATATAAATTATGTAAATCTAATTATTTTCTAAGTAAAACTCAAAGCGTTCTCCAACATATTGGCTCTTTACATACTCAAAAGCGACACCATTATCAAAATATGAGATTTGAGTCAATCCAAGGATGGCCTGTCCTTTGGGGATTTCTAAATATTCAGCAATCTTCTCTTTGGCTAATCGTGCATAGATGGTTTGTTGAGATTTGCCAATTCGATAGCCGTGCTTTTCCAAGGTTTGGAAGAAATGACTGGTTACTTCTTCTTTCTTGAAGTTCTTGATAAATTTCTCTGGGATGGAGGTAACTTCATAAACGACTGGTATACCATCCGCATAACGAACCCGTTCCATTCGAACAATTGTTTCGGTCTTGTCGATACCAAGCTTATCTACTTCTTGAAGGCTAGGAATGGTACGTTTGTAGGAAATAACCTGTGTCGAAGGGATCTTCCCCTGTGCCTTCATGATTTCAGTAAAACTAGTTGTCCCCCGCATCTTTTCCTGGACGCGCGTGCTAGCGACAAAGGTACCACTACCAACACGGCGCTCCAGTACTCCTTCTTCTACCAAGAGTGTAATAGCTTGACGGAGGGTCATCCGACTAACCTGGAACTTCTCAGCCAAGTCCCGCTCACTAGGGAGGCGCTGTCCAATTTTCCAGATTTTCTGGTCAATTTCGGCTTTAATTTGATCGTGAATTTGTATGTAAGCTGGAATCATCTTGCTACTCTTTCTGTGTGTTATAACCTATTGTAGCGCAATTTTGTTAAATCTTCAATCATAGTCAGTCTTGATTGGTAATGAAGGGGCTTTTGTGTTAGAATAGAGGAAAAGAATTTTCTAGAAGAAGGGGAAAAGATGACAAACCTATCAACTGATTTGCATGATGTTGAAAAAATCATCGTGCTTGACTACGGTAGCCAGTACAATCAGCTCATCTCTCGTCGTATTCGTGAGATCGGTGTCTTTTCAGAATTGAAGAGTCACAAGATTACTGCAGCTGAAGTGCGTGAAATCAATCCAGTTGGGATCGTTCTTTCAGGCGGACCAAACTCAGTGTATGAAGAAGGATCTTTCGATATTGATCCTGAAATTTTTGAACTTGGCATTCCAATTCTTGGGATCTGTTATGGAATGCAACTATTGACTCACAAGCTTGGAGGAAAGGTTGTACCTGCAGGAGATGCCGGTAACCGTGAATATGGTCAATCTGAGCTAAACTTAGCTGAATCTTCTGCCCTCTTTGAGGGAACACCTGATAAACAGTTGGTCTTGATGAGCCACGGTGATGCTGTAACAGAAATCCCTGCTGACTTTGTCCGTACAGGTACTTCTGTTGACTGTCCGTATGCTTCGATTGAGAATCCTGACAAGAAAATCTATGGTATCCAATTCCACCCTGAAGTTCGCCACTCAGTACACGGATATGATATCCTTCGCAACTTTGCCTTGAATATCTGTGGTGCCAAAGGTGACTGGACCATGGATAACTTTATCGAGATGCAAATCAAACAAATCCGTGAAAAAGTTGGAGACAAACGTGTTCTCCTTGGTCTTTCAGGTGGGGTTGATTCTTCTGTCGTTGGAGTTCTCCTTCAAAAAGCTATCGGAGATCAATTGATCTGTATCTTTGTAGACCACGGTCTTCTTCGTAAAGGAGAAGCTGACCAAGTCATGGATATGCTTGGTGGTAAGTTTGGTTTGAACATTGTCAAAGCAGACGCTGCCAAACGTTTCTTGGACAAGTTGGCAGGTGTATCTGATCCTGAACAAAAACGGAAGATTATCGGTAACGAGTTTGTCTATGTCTTTGATGATGAAGCAAGCAAACTAACAGACGTGAAATTCCTTGCTCAAGGAACACTCTATACAGACGTCATCGAGTCAGGTACGGATACTGCTCAAACCATCAAGTCTCACCACAACGTGGGTGGACTTCCAGAAGACATGCAGTTTGAACTCATCGAACCCCTTAACACTCTTTACAAGGATGAAGTTCGTACTCTTGGTACCGAACTTGGTATGCCAGACCACATCGTATGGCGCCAACCATTCCCAGGACCAGGTCTTGCGATCCGTGTCATGGGTGAAATCACGGAAGAGAAACTTGAAACTGTTCGTGAATCCGATGCGATCCTTCGTGAAGAAATTGCCAAAGCAGGTCTTGACCGCGATATCTGGCAATACTTCACTGTTAACACTGGCGTTCGTTCCGTAGGTGTTATGGGAGATGGTCGTACTTATGACTATACCATTGCCATCCGTGCTATCACTTCTATCGATGGAATGACAGCTGACTTTGCCAAGATTCCTTGGGAAGTTCTCCAAAAAATCTCAGTTCGTATCGTAAACGAAGTTGACCACGTTAACCGTATTGTCTACGATATCACAAGTAAACCACCTGCAACCGTTGAGTGGGAATAAAATGACTTGATAAAATAACGCTTGAAATCATTGATTTCAGCGTTTTTTTATATATGTAAGACAGCATTTATAATCAAAATAACCTCTACCTCTAGACCAGTTCCAGGCAGTCTATATCAAGGAGCAAAATTTCCTAATTCAAAAAACATAGAAAATATAGACGGAACTTGTGAACTCTATTTGGGTGTTAGATTAATATTAAATAATTTAGAATGAAACAGGTTCTTGTATGAAGCTCGTACTTATGTTATGATAGTTTTAAATCTATTCCTTTTGAGTAAGGAATTCATAAAGTTAGGAGAATCAAATGTCTAAAATTACAGTTTCGCGTCAAACTGGCCTTGTAGGTGTATTAATGAAGGTAAACGTTTATATCAATGGAGAATGTGTTGCCAACTTAAGCAAAGACGAAACCGTTACACTTCCGCTTCCTGAAGGGCTTGATATGGTTAAGGTTTACGTAGATCAAAGAGGAGCCTTCACTCGTTCTAAGGAAGTGATCGTAAAAGCTGGTCAAACAGCTATTATTAAAGCTTCAGCTATGAAAACACTTCTAGGTATTTTCGGAAAAATCTTAGGTATTACTTATCTCTCAATCGAAGTAACAGATTAAAAAGCCATCATTCGATGGCTTTTTAATGTATGCACACTAATCTTATCTTACATAAAATAATCTCTTTGAATCAATAATGATGATTACTTGTTGTTAAAATTATACGAGCAATTTTGAAATTTTCTCAGTGAGAAAAGTGCTTGAAACAGTATGATTCAAAACTTAGTCATGGAACTTCCTGGATTGCTGAAATCATCCACTGGATAATTTCAGCTAACCTCCTCACTCACTTAAGGAAAGTTTCTAAAATACTTCGTATTTGAACTGAAATCATCTAGCATTGGTTTTTTTATAGTTTATTTCCTCTTGATTTGTTTAGTATGAAAACGAAAAACTATTAATCCGATTGCAAGGAGCATCAGGACTCCCAGTCCAATCATAAGGTACAAAGGAAGCTTGTTGGTTTCTTTCAGTAGTGTTTCTGTATTGAGCTTGGTATCAATCGTATTAAAGCTATCTCCTGCTTTCTCAATGATATCCTGTTTTAGAGCTTTGAGGGACTTGACAAGGTTTTTATCAGAGCTTAGCTGACTATTAGAAAGCTTGCTAGCAAAATCAACTAATTGTTTGGTTTGTTCATTCGTTATAGCACCCTCTAATTGATAAGTTTCCAGAATCTTTTTTACCAGCTTTTGGAAATCTTTCTTCTCGAGCTTTTTGTCTTGATTGCTTCCTGTTAGAGCTGCGATTTTAAGATCGATGACAGCTACATTGAGCTTATCTTCATGGAAGCCTTTTTTACGGGCACTCTCTTTATAGATGGTTGCAAGCAGGGATAATTCTTCCTGAGCAAGTGTTTTGTTTTCATCAGATATGGTGCTACCATTTTGCTCAAGGGAGTATGCGACCGCTGCAAGGGCACTCAGGCCTGATGCTACTGTTGGAGATGCAATCGTGATGTCGGCGTGTTTCTAGCCCAAGAGTGGTCAGTGCATTGCGATGCATATCCGCTGTTACTTCTGTTATATTTTGAGGAGTGACAATGTGCACGCTAACGGGCGCTTTCTTGGCTTGTTTCTGCAGTTTAACGGAGGAATAATGATCTCCATTCTCATCAATAGTAAAACTTGTATAAGCAGAAGGATTCATGATTTTCCATTCCTTCTCATTTTCCTCGTTATACATCAAGAGACCGAGGGTCTGTTCTACTTCAAATTCATCCAATGATGAGCCAATGACATAGTCAGCTTGGCTATATTTTTGATCAATGACTTTTTGAATGGTTGAGTTTGCAAAAACTGTTGAAGAGCTTGCAAGGAGGGCTAAGCAGCTTACGATTAAGATTCCAATAAATTTCCTGAATGGCTTCATACCTTCTCCATAACTACTTCTATCATACTAAACCTCTTTTGGACAATAAAAAGGAAGCAGGTTTTATCCCTTTGCCTCCCAACTAGTTTATCCTTTTTATCTTAAGACTGACTTACAGCTCCTTTAAAAACAGATGGCAGTTTGCTCCATAAAAAACAAGGGATTCTTCCCTTGTTTAGAGCGACTGCTTGTATTAGAACCAGGAAAATAGTTTCATGATGAACTGATTCATTTCAACGAGACGTGAATAATAATAATTTCCCCCATTAACGTAGAGCTCTGAGCCATGTAAAAATGAAATAGGATGGAGATAAATATAGGTCTTCCCTGTGACATTACCAAGACTCGGTGCAACCACTTCTTTTGAGTATTTACGAGCTAATTCAAGACTGTTTTTCCCGCCATTTTTTTCTACATATTCAATGTAATCCTGTCCGAAATTATAAGCCTGAACAGCTGTCCAGGGATCGACTCCCTTCTCCTTTGCTTTTCGCAGATTCTCAGAGAGGGTTTGAATCCCTTGCCGGATACTTTCTTTGTTATTGGTGATAGAATTTGTCTGGCCTGTTGCACTTTCACTGGCCTGCATGACATCATCTTCCTTGCCCTTGGTCTCTGTATAAATCATAGCAAGGATCAGATCTTCATTCGTACCAGTATCTTCCTCAGCCAGTACTTCACGCACTAAGGTACGATAAGTCATGACCTGTTTGACATCCCGGTGTATTTGATAACCCTTGAATATGAAAAAGACGAGCAAGAGGCAAAAGAAAATTTTTATTATTCGTTTCATCATTATTTATTCTGAATGTCCTCTATATTCTTGATGAGGATCGAGTAAGTCCCATTTTCATTCTGAATGAACTCTACCGATTCAGCATCTTCGTAAACATGGTTAGGGACCAAAAGCTCAATTCCGTTTGAAAGGGAAAGTTTTTGGTTTTCAAATTTCTTCAATTGGCGGCTGGCATCAATCTCATCGAAGCGAACAGGATCTGGAATAGTCTCTTTCACCTGATCGACAAAACTGAGTCGAGCCGTTAAGTTGTTATCGAACAAATCATTGGCTAACTTTTCAGGTGACAATTCATTCTCTTCTTCCAGTTGGTTGAAAATTGCTGATTTGACCTTGGATTGGAACTGAAAATCATCTTGTTGGAAGTTCTCAGCAATCCGTTGGGCTGTTTTTTCGATTTCTTTGATCGATTTTTTAGGTGAAATCTTAGGTTGTTCCTGGAGGAGATTCTCAGAGAAATAGTTCAAGAAAGCCCCATTGAACTTGATTCGTTTTTCGATCAAATGGTACTTGCGACTTTGAAGATTGATGACCAAGGCTTCATCGGCCCCCGTTCCAAAGCCAGGTAGATTGTTTTGCGTTAGCTTGATTGGGTTATCTACTTCTCCTCCAAGATGGGTCAAGGTTTCCCGTAAGGCAATCCGAAGAAAGGCAAAATGATCCACCCCTTCTTTTGAGAATTGGATAAACACCAAATCGTTGGTCTTTTGATTATCAGAGACGACAAATTCTTCTTTCCAGCGATTGGCTAAGGCTACTGAAGTTTCTAGGAGATCATCCGTTATCATCTTAAGGAATGGATTGTCTTCCTCAAAAATGCCGGTCTTCGCCTCATCGGAATAGACCCGCTCAATCTTTTTGCGCAAGTATTCCTCAATTTTTGGGGTGATATTCAGGAATTTGTCTGCTAGATAAAGATCGGTATCATCTGGGCTAAATTGATGAATGATGGCTTTTTTTACGTAAATATCCATAAGATGGTTTAGCCCTCGTAAAGTGGGAAGGCATCTGTCAAGGCTTTGACTTGGTTCCGCACCTCTTCTAATACAGCTGGGTTCTCTGCGTTTTTCAAGGTTTTAATCATCAGTTCAGCCACTGTACGGCTTTCCTCTACTCCAAAACCACGAGCGGTGATGGCTGCTGCCCCGATACGGATTCCACTGGTCTTGAATGGTGATAAAGTTTCGTAAGGGATAGAGTTCTTGTTGAGAGTAATGTTGACTTCATCCAACAAGTTTTGCGCCACTTTCCCATTTTCAACGACTT
>NZ_JAPJPF010000057.1 GCF_030825805.1 Streptococcus sp. | reverse complement strand
AAAAACGAAGAGACAAGCATAAAGGACATTAACCCTTATCTCTTTCATCAAAAAAGCTTCGGTAGGAAGAACCCTACCGAGGCTTTTTAACATGACGAAAACGATTGTTGAATATCTGGATGATGTTCCCAATCCGCTCGATCATAGCTTCCAGTAATGGTGTGCTCTTCAGAAAAGAGCAGAACTCGTTCCACAATGGGAGCGATTTGCTCGAAATGGTGGGAGGAAATGACAATCGTTTTTCCTGCTGTTTTGAGTTCTTGGAGCAAGGAGACAATCAGCTTCTGGTATTTGGGGGAGAGGCCATTAAGGCTCATCAAATAGCAACGATTTCAGCTGGACCAACACCGCCCTGGATGTTTTCTAATTCTTCAGTTGTTAAAAGTTGTAAATTGTTCATTGCTTTTCTCCTTTCTGATTCCCCGATATGCAATGATGAGGATCCAAATAACAAGAATCCCAGAAAGTAAGTCACTCACTCCGTAAGTTTCAAAAGGGAGTGTGAGATAGTGAAGGTCGTGTAAGATTTGTAGAACTGCTAAAAAGATTCTAGAAAAAAGTAAAGTAGATATCGTGATGATATGGAATATGCGTCTTTTTTTCATCGTTCTTACCTATGGACGGTTGGCTAGATATCTTAGGCCTGCTCCTGCAGCAAAAACTAGTCCGATACTACCGACAGCAACTGTAGCAATTTTCCATGTAGCTACCCCTGCAATTACAGCTGGGATAAATCCACCTTGAATAGAGGCTAGTTCATGATCTGATAGGATGTCATCAGAATGAATAGTAATTGTGTTCATCTATCTTCTCCTTTCTTTAAAGAAAATTGTTTCTTCACCTGTACTATTCGTAAAAATTCTAGAAAACTTCTCCTTATTTGAAAAATCATGAAAAAAGTTGAAAGTCACCTTCGGAGTGTGATAAAATAAGGAACTATATTAGCTATGAAGAGATTGGAGAACGAGCGATGAAGAAACCAGTGATTGGGATTACAGGCAACCAACGCCCTTTCCGTGAAGAAGAGGGAATGTACCTCAGTTATACACCGACAGGCTTTGTCCAAGGGGTTCAAGAAGCAGGGGGAATCCCTCTGATCCTTCCGATTGGAGACCCTGCATCGGCTGGGCACTATATTTCCTTGATTGATAAGTTGATTCTCACAGGTGGTCAGCATGTCTCTCCTCAGTTTTATGGAGCAGAGAAGGAGATTGTCAGTGACGATTACTTGCTTGAGCGCGACCTTTTTGAATTGGCCTTGATCAAGGAAGCGCTAGCTGCTAAGAAGCCCATCTTTACGGTTTGTCGAGGCATGCAACTCTACAATGTAGCTATGGGCGGGACACTTTACCAGGATATCGACCACCACTGGCAAGAAAATCCTGCCAGCGAAGCTAGTCATACGATCGAAACTGTTGAAGGGACCGTTTTGCGGGACCTGTTCGGAGAAGTTGGTCAGATCAATTCCTACCACCATCAGAGTATCAAGGATTTAGCCCCTCATCTAGAAGTAGTTGCTCTTAGCCCTGAAGATCAGATCATCGAAGCGGTGCAATCATCCCACGGGACAGCCTTTCTCGGAGTGCAGTGGCATCCAGAACTGCGTTATCAGGTAAGTGAAGGAGACAAGGCTCTCTTTGATTATGTCGTCAATCAACTATGATAGAAACAAAACACGTTAGAAATCGGCTCTTCTGATCGCTAGCGTGTTTTTTCTATAATCTGCGTAAAAACGACTGAAAATAGTCTCTAGGAAGAGTACTGAAAGGGAGTATAATAGAGAGGAAGACAATGAGAGAGGATAAACACATGATTAACTTTCCAAAAGATTTTTTATGGGGGACATCGACATCTGGCCCACAGACAGAAGGGCGCTTTGCCGGAGATGGCAAGGGTGACAACCTCTGGGACTACTGGTACCAGGTAGAGCCTCATCGCTTTCGCTTCCAAGAAGGACCTGGCTTAACTTCGACCTTTTATGAAAATTGGGAAGAAGATATTGAGCTTCTAGTCGAGACCGGGCACACTGCCTTTCGGACTTCTATCCAATGGTCTCGGATTTTCCCTGAGGGTCGTGGAGAAGCCAATCCAGCAGGAGTAGCTTTTTACCGCCAAGTATTTGAACGCATTAAGGAAAAAGGCATTCACTTGATGGTCAATCTCTATCACTTTGACCTTCCTTTTGCCTTGCAAGAGCAAGGAGACGGGTGGGAGAACAAGGAGACGGTCTACGCCTATCGCGACTACGCTCGTTTCTGCTTTGAAACCTATGGGGACTTAGTCGATCAGTGGATCACCTTTAATGAACCCATTGTTCCTGTAGAGTTTGGCTATTTTTATGATGCCCATTACCCGCATAAGGTGGATGCCGCTGCAGCCGTCAAAGTCGCCTACCACACCCAGTTGGCAAGCAGCCTTGCGGTTCAGGTCTGCCATGAGGTGGCCCCAAACTACCGTATCGGAGTAGTCTTGAACTTGACGCCAGCCTATCCGCGGAGTCAACATCCAGCAGATGCCAAGGCGGCACGAATCGCTGAGCTCTTCCAAGCCAAGTCATTTCTCGACCCGTCTGTTCTTGGGACTTACCCACCAGAGTTGGTAGAGATTCTGCGGGAGCGAAATCTTTTACCAGAGGTAGACCCAAGTGACTTAGAGTTGATTAAAGAGCATACCGTCGACTTCTTAGGGGTCAACTATTACCAACCCATGCGGGTCTCTGCGCCTCGATATGCACCAAATCCAGAGTCTCCGATGTTGGTCGAACAGTTCTACGAACCCTATGTCATGCCAGGAAGAAAGATCAACCCACATAGAGGCTGGGAAATCTATGAGCAGGGCTTGTATGATATTGCTCAAAATATCAAGGAAAATTACGGCAACATCGAGTGGCTCCTAACAGAGAATGGAATGGGAGTTGAAGGGGAAGAAAAATTCCGTCAAAATGGGGAAATCCAAGATGACTACCGGATTGACTTCGTCAAAGACCACCTGTGTGAGTTGCACCGTGCTATTCAAGAAGGGGCCAACTGTAAGGGTTACCTCATGTGGACCTTTATTGACTGCTGGTCTTGGCTTAACGGATATAAAAACCGCTACGGTCTTGTCGAATTAGACTTAGCCACTCAGGAAAGACGCCTGAAAAAATCCGGCCATTGGTTCCGTGAGTTGAGCCAGCAGAATGGATTTGAAGAGTAAGTTATTGAGGATTCTATTATCTAAGTAGGATAGGACTCCTTCGTCTCAGTAGTTGATTAACTAGTTTTATTTTCGGAAGTGAAGAAGTCCATCAGATGCAGATGTTTCTGACGGCATTCTTCATTTCCGATTTTTCATTTAGTGCTGGAAAAGGTTAAAAAGCCTTCAACTTCAATATGTGCTATAATGAAATCAGAAGAAAAGGAGCTTGTATGATAGATTTTAAAACAGAACTAGGAAAAAAAGTACAAACTCTACGTGAAAGTAAGGGATTAAGTAGACAAGCAATCTGTGGTATTGAGGACCTATTAACGACACGTCAGCTCCAGCGAATTGAAAAGGGTCAGTCTTTACCAACGATTGCAACAGCAAAGTATATTGCTGAGCAACTAGGTGTTTCCCTAGACATGCTAACGAATCAAACTAGTTTAGAATTGCCGGTAGAATATCTGAACCTGAAGTATCAATTACGGACGTTATACCATTATGGAGATCAAGATCGTCTTCATCGGCATGAAGAAATTATTGAAGATATTTACGAAAATTATTTTGATCACCTGCCAGAGGAAGAAAAACTGTCTGTCCAGGTCGCTCAAGCTACGGTTGATATGATTGGATCTAAAAATCCTTCTTTTGATCAAGGTTTATTAGATGAGTATCTAGGGCAAGCCATGAAGAAAAAAGAGTTAAGTCCTAACGATGTGGAAATAATTAAATTGCGCTTGCTTTCTTTGGCTTTGGGGGTCTTTGATCAAGAAGAATTTATACACTTAGTGGAGAAGATTATACTTGCGATAGATTATTACCCCTTATCAGAGTTGGAAATGCTACAAAATACGCTCATCTCAGCTGCAGGCGTGTTAGCCCATTATGGGATATACGACAGGTTGCCAGACATTGTTAAAGCCTTAAATGATATTATGACAAAGAGACATGATTTTCAGGATAATATTTTTGTTTATGCTTTAAATTGGAAAGTTGCTTTATTTATAGAAGATGATCTAGAAAAAGCAAAAAATGATTATCAAAAAGTATGCTTGATGGCAGACTTATTATCTGAGAATTTAGTGAAGAAAAACATGCAAGAAGAATGGAAAGAGGACCTTGAGAAAAAGGGTCTAAACTACACTGAGGTATAGAGAAGTATTTATCCTTTCGTCTGTTGTTCTTGAAAAATATAAAATGAACATTGAGAGAGTGGGACAGAAATCGGTAATTGGTGAGAATTCGATTTCGTTGTCCCACCTCCGCACAGTTGAGTAGGGCTGTAAAAGCTGATGAAATCAGCGTAGTAGAGCTCACTCAACCACTGCGTCTTGCTCGACAATCCAAAGACAGTTGAGAGGCTGGGACTTTTGTCCCAGCCTCTTTTGTTGGTGAAAATAATGGTTAGACTTGGACATGAATGTCCTCACGTTAAATGATAGAAATTGGATATACTGAGAGTAGAAGAAAGGAAGGAAGAAGTTGCTTCAGGAAGGATGTTGGTGTCAGAAAATGGAAATTAGATTACACAATGTAAAGAAAAGCTATGGTTCCTTTGAGGCTTTGAAAGGAATTGATTTAGTTCTTGAGGAAGGAAAATTTTATGGACTTCTTGGACCGAATGGTGCAGGGAAAACAACACTCTTTAATTTGTTGATTAAAAATTTCAAGCCAAGTTCAGGAGAGATTCTTTGGGAAGTGGATGGAAAATCTTTGCCAACGAAAGATTTTTATCGACATATCGGTATTGTATTTCAAAGTAATCGTTTAGATGATAACTTAACGGTAGAGGAAAACTTAGTATCTCGTGGATCCTTGTACGGCTTATCAAAATCACAAGTACAAACGCGTATTACAGATTTGCAATCCTATTTGGATGTAGCTACTCTAAAAAAGAAAAAATATGGCAGTTTATCAGGAGGACAAAAACGAAAAGTAGATATTGCCCGAGCTTTATTGCCACAACCGTCTTTGCTGTTGTTAGATGAGCCAACAACTGGTTTAGATCCACAATCTCGTCATGATTTATGGGAAGCGATCCATCAGCTGAACAAAAAAGGTAATATGACTGTCGTTCTTATCACTCATTATTTGGAAGAGATGGCTGCTTGTGATATCTTAAATGTTTTAATCGAAGGTAATTTGTATTATTCAGGAGATATTGCTAATTTTATTAAACAGCATTCAACCACTAACTTGAATGTCACTTTAAAACCTGGTCAATCAGTAAAATCGTTATCTGTATCTAAATTTGTAAATAAGTGTCAAGTTCTCTCTGAGGCAGAAGTCGTATTTAAGGATGTCTCGGTTGAAGAGATGATGGAGATTATTTCAGAAAATCAAGGAAAATCAATTATTGAAACATTTAATGTGGAGTACTCCAATTTGGAAGCAGCTTATTTGAACTTACTAAAATCTAAAGGAGGAGAGGGGAATGCTTGAATTAATTTCTAGAAATCGGAAAGTCTATACACGAGATCGATTAGCTTTCTTGATGTCCTTCTTATCGGTCATCATCTTAATCTTGGTTTATCAAGTCTTTCTAGGACAAATTCAGATTGATGCCATCAAGGAGGCTTTGAATAGTGATACCGCCTCTACGGATACCATTCAGATGGTCAATTATTGGTTAATCTCAGGTTTAACAACTATTATTTCAATGACAAGTACTCTTGGTGCATTTGGCGTAATGGTTTCAGATAGAGAAAAGAAGTTGAGTGAGGACTTTAAAGTCAGTCCAGTATCTAACTTTAAGGTTGAATTAGCCTATGCAGTTTTTGCAATTCTATTTGGGATTATTATGACCATGTTCTCTTGTGTTTTTGCAATTGGTATTTTTAATGGTTTTAGTTCTCTTCTTGATTATTCAATGACTGATTACTTATCAATTTTGGGGGTTACCTCATTAGGAACGATCTTATCTGCGGCTATTATTCTTCCAATTTTGACTTTTATCCGAACTAGTTCAGCTTTTACAACTTTGAGTACAATAGTTGGAACCTTTATCGGCTTCATTTCTGGTGTTTATCTTTCAATTGGATCCGTAGGAGAAACCTTGCACCAGGTCATGACCTGGTTCCCTCTAACACAGGTGAATGCACTCTTAAAACAAGTTTTGATGAAAGATTCAATTGCTCAAGTATTTAATGACGCCCCATCTTCGGTCATTACGAACTACAAAGAATCTTATGGGATTATCTTGCAGAATGCGAGTGGTGAACATCTATCGAATCAGTTCATGTTTGCCTATATTTCTATTATCATAGTTGTTTTGCTGGGAGTTCATTTTATAATTAAAAAGGTAAAAAAATGAAGTGAAGCTCATGAAATTATTGGATAGGCATCTAGATTAGTTGAAATCAATTACTATCTTAAATGAAGCCAATCATCCTACCCTATCAACCGACATGTTGGTAGGTTTTTCTTAACCCTTTCTTAACTAGACCAATTTCTGGTATTTTTTAGGTTGACAAACAGGAAAAAGCATTGTATACTGACTCCGCTGATGATTTTTCTATCAAATCAGACTAGACCAATTTTATAAATTGGCTAAGAAAATAAGGGAACTCAAGTATGGATACCTATTTTCTTTCATTTTTATAGAAGGAGAAAGCACAGCTTGTCTGTGTCGTAAAAACTATGTGTGGAATTGTTGGTGTTGTTGGAAATACAAATGCAACGGATATTTTGATTCAAGGACTTGAAAAACTCGAATACCGTGGTTATGATTCGGCTGGAATTTTTGTTCTAGGTGGTGCTGAAAGCCATTTGGTGAAAGCAGTTGGTCGTATTGCAGAATTGTCTGCTAAAACTGCCGGTGTTGAGGGGACAACTGGTATCGGACATACTCGTTGGGCCACTCACGGAAAACCGACAGAAGACAATGCTCACCCACATCGCTCTGAGACAGGACGTTTTGTCTTGGTGCATAATGGGGTGATTGAAAACTATCTTGAAATCAAGGAAGAATACCTTGCAGGTCACCACTTCAAGGGACAAACAGATACAGAAATCGCAGTGCACTTGATTGGAAAATTTGCGGAAGAAGAGGGCTTGTCAGTACTTGAAGCTTTCAAAAAAGCCCTTCACATCATCCGTGGATCTTATGCCTTTGCCTTGATTGACTCTGAAAATCCAGATGTCATCTACGTGGCCAAGAACAAATCACCACTTTTGATTGGTCTTGGAGAAGGCTATAACATGGTCTGCTCAGATGCTATGGCCATGATTCGTGAAACCAACCAATATATGGAGATCCATGACCAAGAGTTGGTAATTGTGAAAGCTGATAGCGTTGAAGTGCAAGACTACGATGGCAACAGCCGTGAGCGTGCTAGCTATACTGCTGAGCTTGACTTGTCTGATATCGGAAAGGGAACCTATCCTTACTACATGCTCAAAGAAATTGATGAGCAACCAACAGTGATGCGTAAGCTCATCCAAGCCTACACAGATGAGGCTGGTCAAGTAGTGGTAGACCCAGCCATCATCAAGGCTGTTCAAGACGCTGACCGCATCTACATCCTTGCAGCTGGAACATCTTATCATGCAGGATTTGCTTCTAAGAAGATGTTGGAAGAATTGACAGATACACCAGTTGAACTGGGTATCTCCTCTGAGTGGGGTTATGGGATGCCACTTCTCAGCCAGAAGCCACTTTTCATCTTTATCAGTCAATCTGGTGAAACAGCTGATAGCCGTCAGGTTTTGGTTAAGGCCAATGAAATGGGGATTCCAAGCTTGACAGTGACAAACGTGCCTGGTTCAACTTTGTCACGTGAAGCCAACCATACTATGTTGCTTCATGCAGGACCTGAAATTGCTGTAGCATCAACCAAGGCTTATACGGCGCAAATCGCAGCCCTTGCCTTCCTTGCAAAAGCAGTCGGTGAAGCAAATGGGAATGCTAAAGCGCAAGCCTTTGACCTGGTTCATGAATTGTCTATCGTGGCTCAGTCTATCGAGTCAACCCTTTCAGAAAAAGAACTGATTGAAAATAAAGTTCGTGAGCTTCTTGAAACAACTCGAAACGCCTTTTACATCGGACGCGGTCAAGATTACTATGTAGCCATGGAAGCCAGTCTCAAGCTTAAAGAAATCTCTTACATCCAATGTGAAGGTTTTGCGGCTGGAGAACTCAAGCATGGAACCATTGCCTTGATTGAAGAGGGAACACCTGTTTTGGCCCTCTTGTCAGATCCAGTCCTTGCCAACCACACTCGTGGAAATATCCAAGAAGTGGCAGCGCGTGGCGCTAAGGTCCTTACTATCGCAGAAGAAAATGTTGCCAAAGATACAGACGACATCGTCCTTACAACGGTCCACCCTTACCTCTCACCAATCTCCATGGTGGTACCAACCCAATTGATCGCTTACTTTGCAACCCTTCACCGTGGACTCGACGTGGATAAACCACGGAACCTTGCTAAGTCGGTAACAGTAGAATAAAAATGAAAAGAAGATAGGATCCAGTCCTAGCTTCTTTTTCTTTTATTAGAGGCTGGGTTAAAAAACAGTGAGTTAGAAAAGAAAAGAAAGGGTTAAAAAACCCATGAAAGCAGGAGATCCATGGGCTATTTGTTTGATGGTGGTAAGACATACTCTTGGATAGCTTGTGCTACACCGTGTTCTTGGTTGCTGGTAGTGACAACTTGAGCTTCCTTCCGGACAG
>NZ_JAPJPF010000056.1 GCF_030825805.1 Streptococcus sp. | reverse complement strand
TTGGATGCCAAGATTGATGAAGTGGCGCGTGCTCTTGGGGTCATGGACTTTGGCATGGAGACCGATGTGACGGCCCTTTCAGGTGGGCAGCGGACCAAGGTCCTTTTGGCTAAATTGCTCCTTGAAAAACCAGATATCCTTCTCTTGGACGAGCCGACCAACTACTTGGATGCGGAGCACATCGATTGGCTCAAACGCTACTTGCAGAACTATGAAAATGCCTTTGTCCTTATTTCCCACGATATTCCTTTCTTGAATGATGTGATCAACATCGTCTACCATGTGGAAAATCAGCAGTTGACCCGCTATTCCGGAGACTACTACCAATTCCTCGAAGTCTATGAAATGAAGAAATCGCAATTGGAAGCGGCTTATGAGCGGCAACAAAAAGAGATTGCTGATTTGAAAGATTTCGTAGCTCGCAATAAGGCACGTGTGGCTACACGGAATATGGCTATGTCTCGTCAGAAGAAGCTGGACAAGATGGAACTCATTGAGTTACAAAGTGAGAAACCAAAGCCCTCCTTTGAATTTAAAAATGCCCGGACTCCTGGACGCTTTATCTTCCAGGCCAAGGATCTCCAGATTGGCTATGACCGTCCTTTGACCAAACCTTTGAATCTAACCTTTGAACGCAATCAAAAGGTGGCCATCATCGGGGCCAACGGAATCGGGAAAACCACTCTCTTGAAGAGCTTGCTGGGAATCATCCCACCAATCGCTGGTGAAGTCGAGCGTGGAGACTACCTAGAGCTTGGCTACTTTGAACAAGAGGTCGAAGGTGGCAATCGTCAGACGCCGCTAGAGGCAGTCTGGAATGCATTTCCGGCTCTCAATCAAGCAGAAGTCCGTGCTGCCCTTGCCCGTTGTGGCTTGACCACTAAACATATCGAGAGCCAAATCCAGGTGTTATCCGGTGGAGAGCAAGCCAAGGTACGTTTCTGTCTCTTGATGAACCGTGAAAACAATGTCTTGGTACTAGACGAGCCGACCAACCACTTGGATGTGGATGCCAAAGAAGAATTGAAACGGGCTCTGAAAGAGTACAAGGGATCGATCCTCATGGTTTGCCACGAGCCAGACTTCTATGAAGGCTGGATGGACCAAATCTGGGACTTTAATGAATTGACGTAAACACAAAAAGAGAACCGCGAGGTTCTCTTTTGTTTATTTCTTGAAATCGTAGTCTTTTACGATTTCCATTTTTTCAATTTTGACATCTTCTTTTGGTTTGTCTTTGTCGTCCGTTTCAACTTCGGCAATTTTGTCGACTACATCCATGCCGTCGATGACTTGTCCAAAGACAGTGTAGTTCCCACCATCAAGGGTAGGGTTTCCACCATTCTTATAGGCTTCGATGATTTTAGCAGGGAAGCGCTCAGTTGGAAGCTTGCTGGACCAGTCTTCTTTATTTTGGTTAATATAGAATTGGCTACCATTTGTATTTGGACCGGAATTGGCCATGGCTAAAGCACCACGAAGATTGTAGAGGTAAGGAGAGTATTCATTTTCAAAGCCTGCTCCTGAATCTTTAGAGCTATCTTTTCCTTTCCAAATGGACTCACCACCTGTACCATCTCCTTTAGGATCTCCTGTTTGGATCATAAAGTTATTAATCACGCGGTGGAAGAGGAGGCCATTATAATAGCCATCCTTAGCGTGGGTTAAGAAATTCTCAACGGCTAAAGGTGCGTATTTCGGAAAGAGCTTAACGGTAATGTCCCCTTTGTTGGTCGTGATTTTCACGACAGCTTCATCTTCAGCAACTTCGTTGGAGAGCTGAGGAAAGACCGCATTTTCATTGGTCATCGCATCTTGGATATCCTTACGAAGCTGATCTAATTTCTTTTGTTCACTAGCATCTACGCTAGAAGTAGTTGATTGCTTAGTTTCTGAAGCCGAGCTAGAGGATGTCTTTGTATCTGATTGATTAGAGCCACATCCTGCCAAAGCTAAACCGGAAAATACAAGTAGGGCAATTAATTTTTTCATATTAATCCTTTCAACACATTAGTCTACCCTCTATTGTACCTTAATTTTCCATTTGATTCAAATCTATCCTTTGGATGAGGCGATATTCAGCTTGCGGGCCTATGAAAAATGAGGTATGATGGGAGGTAAGTCGTTTTGTTGGAAAATGAACGAATTCCTAAAATAAAACAAATCATGGATAGGAGGCTAAATGATGGATTATAAAACTCTACGCAAAAACTATAGACTCTATATTAGATCTGCAGGCGTCTTGGCAATGCTTTTGATTATTTGCATTGGGTTCGTGGTCAGAGATACCCTTCTTCAGACTGCTGGCCTCTTATTGGTCCTTGCAGGCTTGTTTTTATTTATCTACTTGCTTAAGAAGAGCTACACCAACAAGTGCAACACCTTGCTCCATGTAGACTTAGATTTAGCTTTTTGGCAGCAATACCTTCAGTTGAACAAGAATGTGAAAAAGCCCATTTTACAGATCGATATGAAGCTGACATCAGTCGCTTATTCTTTTATGATGGGAGATTTCGATATTGTCATAAAAGAAGCTAGAGAAGCACTCAGTCAGAAGGAACTACCGCAAAAATATAAGAACTTTTTTGAGAGTTATCTCATGCGATCAATCGTCCTAACAGATCCTGATTTGTCTAGAGAGGAGCTAGAGGCTCAGTTAAATGGATTGACCATTACAGACCCTACACTAGCTGAGAAAACAAGAAAGGTCTGTCTCGCTCTTTATGATTTAACCATTGCCCACCAAAGCAATGACT
Organism: Streptococcus sp.; assembly: GCF_030825805.1. Classification (GTDB taxonomy): domain Bacteria; phylum Bacillota; class Bacilli; order Lactobacillales; family Streptococcaceae; genus Streptococcus. Next base: position 6,742 of record NZ_JAPJPF010000056.1, on the reverse strand, counting down.
ATTTCGAAGATTTAAGCAATGATTTCAAATACCAGCAGTTAGAGATTATCTACTACCAAGCCTTGAATGCTACTCTTAAAGGCGATAAGTCTAGAGCGGAAGAGCTCTTTCGCAAGTTAGTTTCAGAAGATGAGTCGCTCTATATCGTTCGAAAGGCTAAACAATACTTGGAGAACGAGGTCAATCATCTGTGTCCTCTCCAATCGAAATAGGAATCACCCTACATAACAGTATGTTTTCAAATGAAGTTTTAATTAGTTCAAGAGAGAGATGATCAAAATGGAGAAACAGATGCCTACTATTTCAGATATATTATGTAGATCATGAGGTGGAACCCTATATTTCGCCTGATAGGAATTTGGGAGCTTGGTTGGTGGATCCTAAGCCCGTTTCGAAGAGAAAGATGGAGCTCCTCCAAGACAGCTTACTTGAGGGGGATATCATTCTCTTGTGGCGGATCAACTTTGGAATGTTTACGACAGAGACTTGGTTTCCTAAGTACTTTGAATACACCTATGGGATTCATGCGCCGGAACATGTGAAAGTTTTGGTAGATAAGGGGTATGCTTGTATCGAATCCGCTTTTGATTCGCTGGACCACATCAATGCGACCATGAAAAAAGCCATTCTCAAAAAGAAAGGAGTCGCTGGCTTGTCCAAGATGAAAGCATCCGATTTGAACCAAGCTTTGGCGAATCACTTTACAGAGGAAGAGCTAGCACAACAGTTCTCGGTTCGGGGCTATCAGTTGACGGAGAAAGGAAAGCAAGCCTTGGAAGAGCATCAAGCCATCATCGACCGCCATCCCAAGAAAAATCTATAAGTAACAGTATCTGAGTGGTACTGTTTTCTTGTTGTTTTCGTAAATCGCAGAAAAGGATTTTACTAGAGAACTAGTCTAGAAATGTGGTATAATAAAGGTTATGGCAAACAATAATCAATCAAAAAAAACACGGTCGACGAGACGACTGTCTAAAGCAGAAATAGAAAGAAAAAAAGCAATTCGTCGAATGATCATGACGATTGTCTTAACTCTCGTCTTCATTTTCGCCTTTTTACGATTAGGAGCCTTAGGCATAGTGACCTACAACCTTATCCGGCTCTTGGTAGGTAGTTTGGCTTATGTCGCAATGACGGCTGTTATTTTCTACCTCTTCTTTTTCAAATGGATTGAAAAGCATGAGGGAACCTTGTCTGGCTTTTTAAGTCTTTTTGCAGGCTTGCTACTGATCTATCAAGCTTACTTTGTCTCCCTCTTGAAACTTGAAGGCTCTTCTTTAGGGCCAACCCTATCACGTATTTTAGGGGACCTCGTGCACCTTCGCGTCTCTTCTTTTGCAGGAGGTGGTTTACTGGGTGCTATCTTGTACACGCCGATTGCCTTCTTGCTTTCGAACATCGGGACTTATTTCATTGGAGGTCTCTTGATCGTACTAGGACTTCTCTTGATGAGTTCTTATTCGGTTTATGACTTGTATGAGCAGGCTGTCGCAGCTTTTCACTCCTTTATGGAAAAACGGGAAATTCGTCGTCAAGAGCGCTTTGTCGAGCGTGAAGAGAAGAAAGTCCTTCAAGCAGAAGCAGAGGAGGCTGCCCGCATCGAGCAACTTGCAGAAGCTAGTCCCGTGAGCACAGAAGGCTATCCTGTAGATCTTGAGACAGGTGAGGTCATGGAACCTGTGATCGAAGCAGAAACGCCTGTAGAGGAGTCCTACCCTCAAATCTATCTACCAAATGAAGAAGAAGGTTATTCGGAAGACTGGCCAGAAGACAATCCAGAGGAAATGGAAGAACTTCCTGAGGAGGATATGGATGAAGAAGTCACTGTGGACTTCACACCTAAGGAACTCCTTCAGTACAAACTTCCAACGATTGATCTCTTCGCACCTGACAAACCGAAAAACCAATCCAAAGAGAAGAACATCGTTCGCCAAAATATCCGCATTCTGGAAGAAACCTTTGCAAGCTTTAACATCAAGGCGACAGTGGAACGGGCGGAAATCGGTCCTTCTGTCACCAAATATGAGGTCAAGCCGGCTGTCGGTGTGCGGGTCAACCGCATCTCCAACCTAGCAGATGATTTAGCCTTGGCCCTAGCAGCCAAGGATGTGCGGATCGAAGCACCGATTCCAGGGAAGTCTCTGGTCGGAATTGAAGTGCCCAATTCAGAGATTGCGACGGTCTCCTTCCGTGAATTGTGGGAGCAGTCCAAAACAGACCCAGCTAAACTCCTTGAGATTCCTCTTGGGAAGGCTGTAGATGGTTCAGCTCGGACCTTTGATTTGGCCCGGATGCCCCACCTCTTGGTAGCTGGTTCTACCGGATCTGGTAAATCGGTTGCGGTTAATGGGATCATTTCGAGTATCTTGATGAAGGCCCGTCCGGACGAAGTTAAGTTTATGATGGTCGATCCAAAGATGGTGGAGCTTTCTGTCTACAATGATATTCCCCACCTTTTGATCCCAGTGGTGACCAACCCACGCAAGGCCAGTCGGGCCCTACAAAAGGTTGTCGATGAGATGGAAAATCGCTACGAACTCTTCTCGAAAGTGGGTGCTCGGAATATTGCTGGCTTTAATGCCAAGGTTGCGGAGTACAATACCCAGTCTGAGATGAAGCAAGTACCACTTCCATTGATTGTGGTCATTGTCGATGAGTTGGCAGACTTGATGATGGTGGCAAGTAAAGAAGTGGAAGATGCTATTATTCGTCTTGGACAGAAGGCGCGAGCGGCAGGGATCCACATGATCCTTGCGACCCAACGGCCATCGGTTGATGTTATTTCAGGTTTGATCAAGGCCAATGTACCTTCCCGTGTTGCTTTTGCGGTATCATCTGGGACCGACTCACGGACCATCTTGGATGAAAATGGGGCGGAGAAATTGCTCGGTCGTGGGGACATGCTCTTTAAACCGATCGATGAAAATCATCCGATTCGTCTACAAGGGTCCTTTATCTCAGATGATGATGTGGAGCGGATTGTGAACTTTGTTAAAGAGCAGGCAGAAGCTGATTATGATGATGCCTTTGATCCAGGCGAAGTATCAGAGTCGGACTTTGATGGTGGTATGGGTGGCTCTGATGAAGGCGATCCTCTCTTTGAAGAGGCCAAAGCGCTCGTGATCGAGACCCAAAAAGCCAGTGCGTCGATGATTCAGCGTCGCTTATCAGTTGGCTTTAATCGGGCGACTCGCCTCATGGAAGACTTGGAAGCAGCAGGTGTCATCGGACCAGCTGAAGGAACCAAGCCAAGAAAGGTCTTGCAGACCAATTAATCTTTCTTTAAACGAAGAAGGAATGAGATATTTGACAATAGCAAAAACCTGCCTGTAAAAGGGGCAGGTTTTCTTTACAATAAAAAGAAAAGGATAGCAGATGCACCTCGATACCATTCACCATATTGCCATTATTGGCCACGATTATGACAAAACCAGAGAATTTTATGTAGATAAATTAGGCTTTGAACCTTTAGACGAACACCATCGGCCAGAAAAGCAGGATATTCTCTTTAATATTCGAAAGGGAAATCTGATCTTGGAAATATTTATCAAACCAGATGCCCCAAAGAGACCCTTTCTCCCTCATCCAGAGCATACAGGTCTTCGTCATCTTGCTTTTCGAGTGGAAGATGTTCAAGCCTGTTTAGTAGAGTTTGACCAATTAGGGATCCCTCATACAGAGCTACGAGTGGATGATTTTGATGGGCGCAAAATGGCCTTCTTCTTTGATCCAGATGGCTTGCCTCTGGAACTCCACGAGTAGGTATAAAAAATCTTCGGTCTCTAGTCTCAAGCCAGAAGACATTCCTTTTGCTAAACTAGATACAGAAATAAGAAAGAAGAAAATATGGAAGAGAAGCGATATGGCGGACTAACGAATGAGCAAGTCCAAAGCAGAATTAGAGAAGGCAAACAAAATCGAGTAACCATCACGGCAGAAAAGTCGACCAGAGAGATAATTTATTCAAATGTTTTTACCTATTTCAACCTGGTTTTTGGTATTCTAGCTATCTTATTGATACTAGTACGGTCTTGGAACAATATGTTATTTGTTCCCATTGTGGTCGTTAACTCCTTGATTGGGATTGTTCAAGAATTGCGGTCCCGTCGGATTTTGAATAAGATGCGCCTCCTTCAAGTGGAGAAAGCTCGAGTGATTCGTGAAGGAGAACGGCTGGATCTTCCTGTCGACCAGGTGGTAGAGGGGGATGTCGTCTTGTTCCAAGCAGGGGATCAGATCTATGCGGATGCCAAGGTTCTGGATGGCTCGATCATGGTCGATGAGTCTCAATTAACAGGTGAAGCAGATGAAATCCCTAAAGGTGAGAATCAGAAACTCATGTCAGGAAGTTTTGTTATCTCAGGTCAAGCAGTTGCCGTCTTGGAACAAGTAGGAGATGCATCTTATATTAATCAGCTGAGTCTATCTGCTAAGAAAGTCAAGGGACACGAAGAATCCGAAATGGTTCATGCTGTGGATGGTCTCGTCCGAATGATCGGAATGATTCTCATCCCGATTGGCTTGCTCTTGTTCTTGCAGAGTTATCTAGGAAATCAAGACTCCCTCAAAGTTAGCATTACCTCCATGGTCGGTGCCATCATTGGGATGATTCCAGAAGGGCTCTACCTCTTAATGACCCTGGCCTTGGTGCTTGGAGCAACCCGTTTAGCCCTTCAAAAGGTCCTACTCAACAGTATGAAGGGGATTGAAACCCTATCTCGTATCGACGTCCTTTGTCTAGACAAGACGGGAACCATTACCGAACACAGGATGCAGGTGAGTGAGCTCCTCCCCTTGGCACTAGCTGAAAAAGAAGGCAGAGAAATATTAAGTCACTATCTCCAAGCAAGTGAGGATCAGAATGATACTATTACGGCCATTCGGCAGTATCACTCAGTCCAACCCACCCAAGTATGGACCGTTCAAGACCGTCTTCCTTTTTCATCTAAGAAGAAATTTGGGGGCCTTCAGTTCCAAGAAGGGATCTACCTGTTAGGGGCGCCGGATGTTTTGCTTCGAGATGATCTCGATGCTTACCAAGAAGTCTGGCAGCGAGAGATTGAACGAGGGGCGCGTGTCCTTATTTTGGGGCATTACCAGGGGGAGCAATTGACGGAAGTATTAGAAGCTCCAGTCCTTCCCCTCCTAGCTTTGGTCTTGGAGAATCCTGTACGATCGACTGCTCCTGAAACCTTTGCTTATTTCCAAAAACAAGGGGTGACCATCAAGGTTATTTCAGGGGATCATCCTGTGACAGTTGCTGCCGTTGCTCAAAAAGCAGGTATTCCTCATGCGGATCAAGTGGTCGATGCTAGTCAGCTCAAGACGCGTGAGGAGGTAGTAGAGGCGGCACGGACCTACACCGTCTTTGGACGAGTTAGTCCAGAACAAAAACAAATTCTCGTAGAGAGCTTGCAGGCGGATGGTCATAAGGTTGGAATGACAGGAGATGGGGTCAATGATATCCTTGCTATGAAAAAGGCTGATTGTAGTATTGCCATGAATACGGGACATGATGCGACCAAAAAGGTGGCCCAGGTTGTGCTTTTAGATTCAGACTTCTCTCACATGCCATCTATTGTGGATGAAGGTCGCCGAGTGGTCAACAATATTCAACGTTCGGCGAGTCTCTTTTTGGTCAAGAATATCTTTTCAATTTTATTGGCTATTTTGGCCATTCTATTTAGTTTCACCTATCCCATCCAGGCTTCTCAGATGTCCTTGATCAGTGGATTTACCATTGGAATCCCCGGTTTCTTGCTTGCCTTGGAGAAGAATCGTGCCCGGATAGAAGGAGACTTTATTGAAACCGTGATAGAGCAAGCTCTTCCAGCTGCCTTGACCAATCTCATATCAGTCCTTTTCCTTGTGATTCTGGGTCCTTTCCTTGCATTAAGTCAGGGAGAAATTTCGACCATCTCTATCTACTTGCTGGCTTTGATTGGCTTTACAAAAGTATACCAACTCAGCCTCCCCTTTAATCATGTAAAATTGGGCATCATCCTTCTGAATATAGCTGGATTTTGCCTGTCGGTTTTTGTATTTTCTTCCATTTTTAATCTCAGCCATCTTCATCTGACTGGCTGGATCATGACCCTTGTCCTAGGACTGGTCATGGAAGGAGTCTTGTGGTTGATGAATCGTCTTATTTATTCCTTAGTGACCCGTCTGCATAAGTCCAGAAACAAATAGAAAAACGGTATGAACTATGATTTTAGTTCATACCGTTTTATTGATGCTATAGATCAGATGAAGAGACTGATCGTCATAATGAGGTAAAGGAAGAAAGTAATGAGGAAGCCTGCTCGCCAAAAGTATTTAAAAAATTTCGGATAATAAAAGCTATGTCTCTTTTTCAAAAAATAAATGGTTAAGCCAATAGCTAAGAGGGACAAGGCCAATAGCAATTGCGGCAACAAATTATGATAGTAAGCCGCATCTGAAATTAAATAGTATTCTAGCGCAAAAAGAGGAAAAGCCAGGTCGGCAAAATTCCAACCATATCGACGCAGTTTAAAGACTCGAATAATAATCCCACTGAGAATCAGGGTCAAAAAAATAAATACAAGGGAAGCAACTTTTATTAACATACCTCCATTTTATCACAAAAGTAAAAAAAGTGTGATAGAAATGAAATTTTTTCTTGCATTCGGAAGAAAATAGTGTATAATAGAAAGGTATGCGTAGAGCATACTTGTGGGAGGTAAAAATCTGTAATTACCGCCAAAACCACAAAGGAGGA
>NZ_JAPJPF010000055.1 GCF_030825805.1 Streptococcus sp. | reverse complement strand
TAACCTTTAATGAGATCAATATGATCCTCCATGCGCCTTTTATGGGAGCGGGTCTCTGCTTTGAAGAAGGAGAGAATGAGGAGCAAGTCAAATACCAGGCGGCTCACCATGAGTTGGTCGCTTCAGCCATTGCCACCAAGCTAGCCCATGAGATTGATTCCAACAATAAGGTCGGCTGTATGCTGGCAGCAGGGCAAAACTATCCGCATACCTGTGCTCCGCGAGATGTCTGGGCTGGTCTAGAAGAAGACCGCAAAAACTATTTCTTTATCGATGTGCAGGCGCGTGGGGAATACCCAAACTATGCTAAGAAAGAGTGGGAGCGTCAGGGAATCACGGTTGAGATAACCGAGCAGGACCTTCAATTATTGAAAGAACACACGGTAGACTTTATTTCCTTCTCTTACTATGCCAGTCGGGTCGCTTCAGGTGATCCAGCTGAAAGGGAGAAAACAGCGGGCAATATCTTTGCCTCTCTGAAGAACCCCTACCTAGAAAGCTCGGAATGGGGTTGGCAGATTGACCCTCTTGGTCTCCGCATTACCCTCAATACCATCTGGGATCGTTATCAAAAGCCGATGTTTATCGTGGAAAACGGATTAGGGGCAGTTGATACACCAAATGAAGCAGGGGAGATTGAGGATAATTACCGGATTGACTACCTGGCTGCCCATGTCAAGGCCATGCGGGATGCCATCCATGAAGATGGTGTTGTCCTCTGGGGCTATACGACTTGGGGCTGTATTGACCTGGTCTCTGCCGGGACTGGAGAAATGAAGAAACGCTACGGCTTTATCTATGTTGATCGGGACAATGGAGGAAAAGGAACTTTAGCCCGCTCACGTAAGAAATCCTTCTATTGGTACAAAGAAGTCATTGCGACCAATGGAGCTTCTGTCAACTAATGCAACACTCGATTAGGAAGAAAGTTCTTCTTGATCGAGTGTTTTCTTTGCATTTTTCATTGACGAAGGAGCTTTTATTTGATAGGCTAGGGTAATAGAAATGATTTGGAGTTCAAAGGAAAAAGGAGCGAGGCAAGTGGCACGGATTTTATTAATCGAGGATAATAATGATATCCAAGAAATTTTATACAGTCTCTTAAGTGAAGATCATGAGGTCCTTCAGGCTTTTTCAGGTACAGAAGGGCTGCGGCTCTTCCAGCAAGAAGCCGTTGATTTGGTCCTCCTAGACATCATGCTTCCTGGGAAAAATGGCGATCAGGTCCTGGAGGAGATCCGTTTGCAGAGTCAGGTGCCGGTCATCATGATGACGGCTCTTGGAGACAAACACCTCATTAGCCAGTACCTCCTTGCCGGTGCCAATGATTATATTGTCAAGCCCTTTAATCTGGATGAAGTGGCGGCTCGGGTGACGGTGCAGTTGAGAAATAACAACACTCCGGCACAGGAACCTCCATCATCGAAAAAGCTGACTTTTAAAAATCTGGTCCTGAACCCAGAAACCTTTGAACTGGAGTCTGGCGAACAGACGCTTCGCTTGGGCAAAAAAGAATTTCAAATTTTTGAGACCTTGCTGGCACATCCAAAGAAGATTTTCACCAAGGAAGAATTGTATGAGGCGGTCTGGGAAGAGGTCTATCTGCCTGGAGACAATACCCTCAATGCCCAATTGAGCAATCTCCGGAAGAAAATTGCCCAGCTAGACCCTAATGAGGACTATATTGAAACCGTCTGGGGCTTGGGTGTTCGCTTGAAAGGAGACAAGTAATGTGGGGATTGGTTCTATTTCTAGTGGTCCTTGTCCTTTTCTTGGGACTGGGCTATGCTCGCTTGCTTTCTGCTCTCAAAGATTTGCAGGAGCAGATTCAACAGAAGCTCCAAAATGGGAGTGGGGTACGGTTAACGTCACGTGTTTCAAAAAAAGAATTGGTCGCCTTGACCAAGCAGGTCAGTGATCTCTTTGATCAGATCGAGCGGACCAATCGGATTGCCTTTCAAGAGAAGAAAACCTTGGATATGGCCATCAGTAATATTGCTCACGATATTCGGACACCTTTGACCATTGCTTCGGGCTATACCCAACAAATCATCAAAGGAGGGACGCAAGAAGAGGAAAAGCTGAAGAAAATTGCTTCCAATCTTCAAGTCGTCTCAAAACGCTTGGAATCTCTCTTGGAGTACAGACGCTTGATGGAGGGAGCCATCCAGCCTCGCCTTTCAGACGTTAATCTCAGCCAAGTCCTAACCCAGCAGTTATTCCAGTATTATGATAGCTTGTCTGAGGCGGGGATTGCCTTAGAGGTAGAGTTAGAAGAACATCTCCATTATGCTACTGATCCTGAGCTTTGGGAGCGCCTCTTGCAAAATATGCTCAGCAATGTCCTCAAGCATGGGAAGGATCAGGCCCGCTTGACCTTGATGTCGGATGAGGACACGATTCGGGTCGAGCTGCGCAATATTGTGCAACAACCGATCCAGCACTTAGACCAGTTGGCTAGTCGCTTCTACTCAGAAAATCTATCGGATACAGAAGAATCATCTGGCTTGGGTCTCTATATCATTCAAAATTTTGTAGAGATCTTAGGGGGCGACTTGCAACTGGCAACAGAGGCAGATTGGTTTATCTTGACCATTACACTGAGAAAAAAGGCTTGACCACTCGTCAAGCCTTTTTGTTATAAATCTTTGTGTTTGAAAGTAGCGAGTCCTAGGAAGCCGAAAACAAGGATGAATCCAAGAGCAATAGAGAGAGTGTTGTTCGTTGCTGTTGTGCTCTGTACCATGGAATATTGGAATTCCAAGTTTAGATAGTGGAGAATATCAATATCTTTAAAGAAGAGCGCAGGAAGGCTTAAGAGGATATTTCCAATGAAGTAGCCAACGAAGGCTAGGGTGATGGATTGGCTAGCGTAAAGAAGGAAGGAAATGATGCTGACCCAAGCCAGGGTGGAAAGGAACTGAATCAGCACGGTCAGTCCAAAATGAGCAAGGAAGTGCTCTGGCATGGTTCCAAGTCCATTGTAGAGGGTCGCGATCAAGAAGACGAGACCATAAGAAACGAGAAATTGGAAGAGGGCAATGGTCAGGACAACGGCGCTTTTAGCAAAGTAGTAGCTGGTGCGCGAAACCCCATAGGCCAGATTATTCTTGTATAAGTTTTGCGTTAAGTCTGTTCCTAGAACCAAGGTGATGACAATAATGGTAAAGAGGATAGTCACACTGATGCTGGAAGAGTAGTTGGTCAAGGCTTTAAAGCCCGTCCAAACTTCGGTTGCTTGGGGTAATTTGGATTCCGTATTGACGCCGACGTGGCCGGTAGCTCCAAAGATGACTCCAGACAGGATGTTGAGAACGAGAATGGCTTCTGTAATCCAAAAACCTTTAGAGCGAAAAAGTCTGTAAAAATCTGCTTGAATGGTATGCAACATGATAAATCTCCTAAATGAAATATGTGGGATAAGTAATGCAAGACGGTGGGTTGACTAGTCTACCAAGTCCGTAAAGAATTTTTCCAGATCTTGGCGGGCATAGTAGATTTCATCCACGTCAATATCCTCTTGAACGAGCGCTTTGACAATAACTTTAATATCGTGAGTCTGTCCAAAGATATGGATTTCTCCATCCTTATCGATGACCTTGATACGGTGATGGAGCTGATCCTGGATCAGTTGACTGGCAAGAGCTAGTTGGCTAGTTTTGAGGATGATGTAATCTTCTCCTTGTTCTTCGAATTCAGCCTTGCTAATTTCTTTGATCAGGCGTCCTTGGTCGACAATGCCAAAGCGATTGGCAACCAGATAAAGTTCGGAGAGGATGTGACTGGAAATGAGGATGGTCATGCCGAGTTCATCGTTGAGGCGCTTGATCATCTGGCGGAATTCCTTGATTCCGACAGGATCGAGACCATTGATGGGTTCGTCCAAAATGAGGAAGTCGGGCTTGGCAATGAGCGCAATCGCAATTCCCAACCGTTGTTTCATACCGAGTGAAAAATCGCGGAATTTCTTCTTACCCGTATTATTCAGGCCAACATAGTTCAAGGTTTCTTTGATGACCTGGTCGGGATTGGGGATATGGCGAGCCTTGCAATAGTAGACTAAGTTTTGGTAGGCGGTCATATGCTTGTGAGCCACAGGACTTTCAATGACAGATCCGACCCGTTTCAGGGCTTGTGTCCACTGAGAGCGATTCGTGGAAGCGAAGAGGGAGACGCTTCCATCAGTTTCTTGAATCAGCTGGGTGATGACCTTGATGAGGGTGGTTTTCCCTGCCCCGTTTTTACCGATGAGGCCGTAGACGTCGCCTTTGCGAATGGTGAGATTCACATCATTTAAGGCGTATTGTTGACCGAACTTTTTACTCAAATGGGAAATTTCTAATACTTTTTCCATGGTTTTCTCCTTCGTCCAAATGACTAGTTGTTTTCTTTACACTCTTAGTATACAGCTTGCTTTTCAAATAACTATCAAGCAATTCTAAAATATTTCTAAAAAAATGACTAACCTTTTAAAAGTTAGCCGTGACTTTAAGAATAAGTTTTCTTAGAGGCTTTCCTTAGGTGAGTACGGACGTCAGCGAACTTCGAAGAAGTTCCATGACTTAGTTTTGGACCTAAGGTTCCAAAACTCCCGAGTGCCTGAAACAATTGTGTTTCAGGCACTTTTCTCACGGCGGAAAGCCTCTAGATATTCATGCATAACTTAAAAATATAAACATTTCTTGATTTTTTAAGTTATGTAACATGAAAAAATACGTTATCTACATTAAGAGGAACTGTTTTTTAAGCTAGCCTCTTCATTTTTAAATTCACCAACAAACTCCTTGATGGCTTCTGCAAGTTCATGGGGTTTCTGAGTATTGAGTAGATGGCCCCCGTCTGCGATTTCTAGATAGTGACCTTTAGGCAGGAGATTGGCCAACTTTTTAGAAGAAGCCTGATTGGCCCCATCCTTGCTGCCGCAAATCACTAAGCTAGGAAGAGGGCAAGTTTTAGCGGTATCGGTTAGATTGAGGCTTTTTAATTCGGTAAAGATTTGCAACATGTGCTGTTTATTGGCCCCCTGCTTTTCAAAGACATGTTTGGGAATCAGACGAAAAAGGAGAATTTGGAGCCTATAGAGGAGATTGGTGTTGAGTTTGTATTGCGTCCCTGAAAGCACCAAGCCCTTGAGTTGTGGCAAGTCTCGGCTGGAGAGATCGAGAGCGAGAACGCCTCCCAGTGAGAGTCCAACCAGAATAAAGGGCTCGCTTTCTTGCTGGAGGTGCTCCGTCAATCTTTCTTTGGCCTCTTGGTAGCTTTCGCTTGGATGGGAGAAAATAGCGAAAGATTCAGATTGCAAGGGGGAAAGTGCATCTTGGACCCCTTGCCAAGAGTGGGCATCCTGTCCTAGGCCATGTAAAAAAATAAGTTTCATTCTGATTCCTCTCTAGTGAAATCGAGTGGATAGAGGCCACGCAGGGCATTGCAGGCATAGACTTGGTCAGCGACTTCTAAATCCTTCAGCGTTAACAGTTTTTCTTCTACTTGTCCAGTTTCTAAGAGATGGCGGCGGTAAATCCCGTCGAGGATAGGGAGGTGAGCTGGAGGCGTGTAGCGCTGGCCGTCAATCTCTAGGATGAGATTTCCGATGGTCGTCTCTAGCAAGGTTCCGTCTTCTAAATAGTAGATCTGCTCCTGTTCTGACCGGCTGAGATGGTCTCTCTGACTCGTTTTGAAATAGGTAAAAGGTCGGTCTAATGGAGCAGTTTGTTTTCTTAGTTGAGCTTGCAGATAGCTAGCTGGCAAGTCCTTCAGCTCGGCAATAGCCAGCTTGAAGGCCCCGTTTTTTTGCAAGGCAATGCGGCAACGATAGTCAAGGCTAGGATCCAAATGGGCAAGCTCTTCTTGAAGCTTTTTCAGGAGTTTTGGCTCATCATAAGGATAGGTAAAGTAGCGACTGGCCTCTCTCAAACGGGTCAGGTGTTGCTCCAGGAAGGTCAGCTCTCCTTGGTGGATGCGGCCGGTCGTCAGGAGCTCAAAGCGAGGCTCTTGTCGGTAGAGAACAGCAGACTTTTGCTTGGTCTCTTGGTATTCACTTTCCCATTTGCTGTCCCAAGTGATGCCTCCACCTACGCCATAGATGGCTTGCTTCCCCTGCATTTGGAGGGTTCGGATGGCCACATTAAAAATTCGTTTACCTTTTGGAAGAAGGATGCCGATTGTTCCACAGTAGACGCCACGAGGAGCAACCTCTGTCTGTTGAATAATTTCCATAGTGGAAATCTTCGGTGCACCTGTGATGGAACCGCAAGGAAAGAGGGCCTGGAAGGTTTGGACTAGGTCGACTTCGGGACGTAAGCGACTTTCAATGGTCGAGGTCATCTGCCAAACGGTGGAGTATTGCTCAACTTGACAGAGACGGGTCACCTGCTCACTTCCAATCTCCGAAATGCGATTCATATCATTACGCAGGAGATCCACAATCATCATGTTTTCTGCTCGATTTTTGGGATCAGCTTCTAGCCAAGCAGCCTCTTGAAGATCTGTTTGGTTGGTAAGCCCACGACGAGTCGTCCCCTTCATAGGGCGGGTGATTAGTAGCTTGTCATCTTGTTCAAAAAAGAGCTCAGGACTGATGGAGAGGATGGCCACATCATCGTGCTGGATGAAGGCATTGTAATGGGCCTTCTGTTCTACTACCAAGCGATTGTAGATGGCCAAAGGGTCAGCTTTTAGCTCTTGAGAAAGTTGGACGGTGTAGTTGACCTGGTAGGTATCCCCTTGGCGGATATGGTGCTGGATGGTCTCGATAGCTTTTCGATAAGCAGGCGCCTCTACCTCTTCCTGCCAATTGGCTGGAAGATCCACTGCCTCGTAGTCCTCTGGGAAAGGAAGGGTCTCGACCTCCTCATGAATGGTGAAATAGAGGAGATACTCTCCCATGAGTGGTGCTGGGTGGACGGCTAATTTTTTCTCAAAAGCAGGAGCGGCTTCATAACTGACATAGCCTACGGCATAATAACCAGCCTCCTGATAGGCTTCCGCCTCTCTCAGAAGAGTCTCTACTTGGTCGAGGTCTCTTGTTTTTAATTCCTTTAGCGGCTTGGTGAAAATGTGTCGCAATCCAAGCTCTTTAAAATCAATAATCGTTTGTTTGTGCATGCTTTGAGTATATCAAAAATAGAGGAAAAAAGGTAGATAAGGAGGCAAGGATTCCTTGCTTGGTCCTCTCTTTCATGCTAAAATAACCATAGAATCTGCATTTGGCGAAGGAGTAGGACCATGAAAAAGAATTCCCTCTATAACACTTCCAGTATTAGTCTTTTTCAATACCTCTTTGCGATTGCAGTGATTTTGGTGCATAGTGGTCGCTTAACTTCCTATGAGCCAGTGCATTTTGGCCTTAAGAGTATCCTTGGACGGCTAGCGGTGCCATTTTTTATCGTCTGTGCCAGCTTTTTCCTAAAGCCATCACTAAGAGATGCAAGGAAAATGAAGGCCTACCTGGTCAAAATCGTAAAAACCTATTTATTTTGGAGTTGTGTCTATCTTCCCTATGCCTGGGTCTTTTTTTCTAGTCTCCATCTCCCTGTCTATCTCTTTCCAGCAGGCGTTCTGATTGCTCTGCTCTATCTGGGAATGTGTTACCAACTCTGGTATATCCCTGCCTTTTTGCTGGGCCTGTTTTTGGTCAATCAATTGGTCAAACGCTTAGGTATGGTTTGGACGGGGGTGATCACCTTTCTTCTTTACTGCTGGGGCTTGATCGAGACCTATTCAGCTTATCTGGACACCACGAGTCTTCTCAAGGGTTACAGCTCTACAGCAATTTATTTTTTACAGCTCGAAATGGTCTCTTTTACACGCCCATTTTTATCTTTATGGGTTACTATCTCTATGATCATTTTCATGCACAAACCTTTAGGGTTCACCGTTGGGAAAAGCTATCTCTCGCCTTTGGCTTGTTCTGTATGGAAGGCATCATCATTTTTCAACATGAAGGAATCGATAAGAACTTTTACTTGCTCCTTCCCTTTGTGACGGTCTATTTGGTCAATGCCTGCCTGCGATCGTCCTTTTTGAAAAGCTATGATTTGCAGTACTTAAAGCAGATGAGCATGGCGCTTTACTTTTCGCATCCAATCTTTATCGAATGGGCTCGCTATGGCTTTAGCAATCTCCCACTTTCTTATCCAGACAGGGGCAAGCTGATTTTTGTGGCCGCCTTGTTGGGAAGTCATCTCTTTGGATTGGTCATGCTCTCTTATCACTCTTGGCAAAAAGAAAAGAAAAACAGAAGTCTTGAAAAGGAAGTTCTCTAGAGAGACTTTCTTTTTTATTTTAAGTGAGACTGATAGGTCAGCTGAGGGTTGCAATTCTTTTCCAGTTTGGTTATGATGTAAGGGATTACAAGTAAAACCAAAAAGGAGAAGCGCATGAAGAAAAAATGGTGGCATGATGCCGTGATTTATCAAATCTATCCCAAGAGTTTTTTAGATAGCAATGGAGATGGAATCGGTGACCTCAAGGGGATCATCAGTAAGCTGGATTATTTGGAGAAGTTAGGTATTACGGCCATTTGGCTGTCTCCTGTCTACCAAAGCCCTATGGATGATAATGGCTACGATATATCTGATTATGAGGATATTGCTTCCATCTTTGGCACCATGGAAGATATGGAAACATTGATTGAGGAGGGGCAAAAGCGCGGTATTAAGATGATCATGGATTTGGTGGTCAACCATACCTCTGATGAGCATGCCTGGTTTATCGAAGCGAAAGAAAATCCAAACAGTCCGGAGCGGGACTACTATATTTGGCGGGACCAACCCAATGATCTTGTCTCTACCTTTAGTGGTTCAGCTTGGGAATTTGATCCGGCTTCCCAGCAGTATTATTTGCACTTCTTTAGTAAGAAGCAACCAGACCTGAATTGGGAAAATGAGACCCTTCGGCAGAAGATTTATGACATGATGAACTTTTGGATCGACAAGGGGATCGGTGGTTTTCGGATGGATGTCATCGACATGATTGGGAAAATTCCTGATCAGAAGATCGTAGCCAATGGTCCCATGCTCCACCCTTATCTGAAAGAAATGAATCGAGCGACTTTCGGGGATAAGGATTTGTTAACTGTCGGGGAGACCTGGGGAGCGACACCTGAGATTGCTAAGCAATACTCTGGTCCTGACAATGAAGAATTATCGATGGTCTTTCAATTTGAACACATTGGGCTTCTCTTCCAAGAGGGTCAGCCCAAATGGCACTATGCGAAGAAGCTTAATGTTCCTAAGTTGAAAGAAATCTTTAACAAGTGGCAGACGGAGCTGGGCATGGACGAAGGCTGGAACTCTCTCTTTTGGAACAACCATGACCTCCCTCGGATTGTTTCTGCCTGGGGAGATGACCAAGCCTATCGGGTGAAGTCCGCTAAGGCCCTAGCCATTCTTCTTCATTTGATGAGAGGAACGCCTTATATCTACCAGGGGGAAGAGATTGGCATGACCAACTATCCTTTTAAGAGCCTAGACGAAATCGAAGATATTGAATCTATTAACTACGCCGAGGAAAGCCTCGAAAAGGGAGTGGAGCTAGACACCATTATGGACCAGATCCGACATATTGGCCGGGACAATGCTCGAACCCCTATGCAGTGGTCCAAGCAACCACAGGCTGGTTTTACAACCGGTCACCCTTGGCTAGCTGTCAATCCAAACTATCAGGAAATCAATGTAGAAGCGGCTTTGGCTGATCCCTCATCCATTTTCTATACCTACCAACAATTGGTCGCCCTCCGTAAGGAGCAAGATTGGTTGATCTCTGCAGACTTTGAGCTAGTGGATACAACTGATCAAGTCTTTGCCTACAAACGAGTAGATGGGGAGCAACGCTACTTGATTGTGGTCAATTTGTCTAGTCAAGTCCAGAGCTTTGAACTGGAGGAAGACTATGAGGAGGTCCTCATTAGCAATACCAATGTAGAGCAGGTCAAACAGACAAAAGTATTGGAACCTTGGGATGCTTTTTGTGTGCAACTAACTTGAGCATAAGTTTCTACAAAAAAAGAAGCGGATAGCTTTTCAGATTGCATATAAAGTCTTCTTTAAAACTTTCCTTAGGTGAGTACGGACGTCAGCGAACTTCGTAGAAGTTCCATGACTAAATCAAGATACAAACGGCGTCTGCGGATAAAGTCAAAATAGGAAGTTTGACGCAGAATCTTTCGATTCTA
>NZ_JAPJPF010000054.1 GCF_030825805.1 Streptococcus sp. | reverse complement strand
CCCACTCAACCACTGCGTCTTGCTCGACAATCCAAAAATAATTGAAAGGCTAGGACTTTTGTCCCAGACTCATTCTGTTCCTAGTTTTAGAGATTTTCCATTTTTATAGAGAGAAAAAGGTGTACAATGGAGGTGAAAAGGAAGGTGATTTCGATGGGAGAAAGGGATGTGATTCAAGAGGCGAGGACGAAGATCGAAACTCTCCAAACAGCCTTTTCTAGGGAATGCAAAGCCAGTCATGATGCCTTTCGATTTAAAGAAAATCTAGATCAGATGTTGAAAGTTTTATTGAAGGCTCAAAGGATAGACAATCACCTGTTGATCGAGTTGGAGAAGTTTTATCAGACAGCTAGTTTATTGATTGGTCTGAGCGGGTTGCGTTTAAATGAAGAAACCTTTCAATCTTGGCGAGCTTATGATCACTGGCATTACGAGGTTGTGAAGCCTCAGTTACAGGTCTACGGACCGACGGTGGTTTTGTAGTTGATGCTAGCTTTGTGTTTATCCACAGATATTCAAAGGAGGTGTGGGACATGTCTCTCATGCATGATTTTTTCCATCAGTTTTTAGTGTCTCTACGAAATCTTGGTTATTCGCTCTTTTTCTTATTTGAAAAATAAGTGGGAGTGCCTTTATCCCTTTTACTAGTATAGTAGAAGGGATTTTTGATGCAGAATCCTTGAAAATCTGAGGCTCTTGGATTATGATGGAGCTAATAGATGTTAAGCGTTCCTCTTAGGGAATGCAGGAAGCGAGGAAAAAAGATGGCAGAGATTTATCTAGCAGGTGGCTGTTTTTGGGGCTTAGAGGAGTATTTTTCTCGGATCCTCGGTGTAGAAAAGACGACGGTGGGCTATGCCAATGGCCAGGTAGAAACGACCAATTATCAACTGATCAAAGAAACGGATCATGCAGAGACTGTACAAGTTATCTACGATCCAGACAAGATTACTTTACGCGCAATTCTGCTCTACTATTTCCGGGTGATCGATCTCTTGTCCGTTAACAAGCAGGGAAATGATCGAGGCCGCCAATATCGGACAGGTGTCTATTACCTAGACGAGGCGGATCGTCAGGTGATCGCCCACCTGTTTGCGGAGCAAGAAGAGCAACTGGGGCACAAGATCGCGGTGGAGCTAGAGCCCTTGCGTCACTATATCTTGGCTGAGGACTACCACCAAGACTATCTCAAGAAGAATCCTGGGGGGTATTGCCATATCGATGTGACGGATGCTGAGCAGCCCTTGATTGATCCAGCAGCCTACCAGAAGCCGGATCAAGAAACCTTAAAGGCGAAACTGACAGCAGAGCAGTACCAAGTCACTCAGGAGAGTGCGACGGAACGCCCGTTCCACAATGTCTATGATCAGACCTTTGAAGAGGGCATCTATGTGGATATTACGACTGGGGAGCCTCTCTTCTTTGCCAAGGATAAGTTTGCGTCTGGCTGTGGATGGCCAAGTTTCTCCCGTCCCATTGCCAAAGATGTCGTCCACTATTATCAGGATCATAGCCACGGAATGGAGCGGATCGAAGTTCGTTCCCGCTCAGGCAATGCCCATCTAGGACATGTCTTCACCGATGGACCAAAAGACCAAGGTGGCCTACGCTATTGTATCAATTCAGCCTCTCTGCGCTTTATTCCAAAAGAGGAAATGGAGCAAGAAGGTTATGGTTATTTGTTAAAGGCTTTGAAATAAGAGGGCCTTTCTAGTAGATCGAAAAACGGAGTTTATGATGAAAAATAGAAATTTGTGGTTAACAATTTTTTCACTTTCGGCTATGGTAACTCTGATTGGATTAGGATTTACTGCCTATAATCATTTTGTATTCCATCAACCTTTTATGAATCGGACGACAAAAGGGTTGATTTCGGCCTTTTTCCTAAGTCTTGTCATGGTTGCGATTAGCTTGTCCAAATCAAACGATAAGAAGTGATGATCGATCATATACATGGATCAATCAACTGTGTAGGAGCAGAACAAAGAAGCAGTTCTAAACAATGGCGCTTCTGTCCTGCTCTCTTTTTTCTCTTCTTAAAATTTGTGATACAATGAAGGGAAAGCATTTCAATGAATACTAGGTTTGATGTGGTTTTAGTGGCTCATTGTATAAACCTGAGATGATTAGAGAAGTGTGAGAATGTAAAAGGTACCATCAAGATGCTAGGGAGAGGCCTTTGAGAAGTGCAAGAGAAATAGGAAGAGAAGATGATGAAGAATTGGAAGGATCTCTTAAAGAGATGGAGCGAGCTTGGGAAAGATATCCTCAGGATGCTCAACGACTGGCTTGATATTGGCTTGGGAAAGGTGACCGCTTTTCGCCTGACCAACGAACAGTTTGTCTATGGTTTGCTGATTACAGTATTTGCGGCAGCAAATCTGGTCTTGTGGGTTCAAAAATGGAATGGTTTTCCCATTACAGCGCTAGAAATGCCGGAAGTCGTTGAAAAGCAAGAAGAAATTCATCCAGATCAGTTACCGCATACGGCTCGGATCATGGCAAATGGAGATCAACTCTATCATGACTTGATTTATATGAGCGCCGCCAAGGAAGATGGAAGCTATGATTTTTCTGAGAATTATCACTATGCTCAGGAATGGTTAAAGCAAGGGAATCTGGTCTTGGGGGATTTTGAAGGGACCATTAATCCGGATTATGGGCTTTCGGGCTATCCGATTTTCAATGCCCCTGGGGAGGTAGTTGCTTCGATTAAGGAGGCAGGCTATCAGGTGATGGATCTGGGACATAACCATATCCTCGATTCTGGCTTGGAAGGGCTGTTTTCGACTGCCAAGGCTTTTGAAGACGCGGGGATCCAAACGGTTGGTGTCTACCCACATGAGACGCGGGATCAAGCCCCTATCCTGATCAAGGAGGTAAATGGGATCAAGATTGCGATTTTGGCCTATTCCTACGGGTTTAATGGGATGGAATATAATCTAGAACAAGAGGACTATGACAACCGTCTATCGGACCTCAATGAGGAGCGGATGCGTCAAGAAATCCAAAAAGCGGAGATGGAAGCGGACATGACCATTGTCATGCCTCAGATGGGAAATGAATATGAGTTAGAGCCATCAGAGGAACAAAAGGAGCTATACCATAAGATGATTTCTTGGGGGGCGGATATCGTCTTGGGTGGTCATCCTCATGTTGTCCAGCCTGCTGAGATTGTGGATAAGGATGGGCAACAGAAATTGATTGTTTATTCTATGGGGAATTTCCTTTCCAATCAGCGGATGGAAACCATGGAAGGGATAGACAATGCGCAATGGACCGAACGGGGTGTCCTGATGGATATCACCATTGAGAAGGTAGGGCGCAAGACACGGATCAAAACGGCCACAGCTCATCCTACTTGGGTCAACCGGACGCCAAAGGACAGTTATTCTCCTGAAGGTTATGAACTCTATCATTTCCAGACCTATATCTTGGAGGACTGGATTGAAGGCGGCAAGTACCGGGATCAATTGGATGATGAAACAAAGGCGCGTGTTGATACAGCCTACCAGGAAGTGAAGGAACATGTGAATCTGAATTGGCAATAGGAAGGGAGGATTAAGGAATGGACAAACTGGAGTGGTTACCAATTGGATTTGTTGGACTGATTATCATTATGGTTCTAACAAATCGGATATCAACGATTCGTCTGAGAAAAAATTTAGCCAAGGCTTGGGAGGGGAAACCTTTTTTTATAAAAAATGATAGTGAAGAGAGTTTAGTGGAAACGATGCTTTTGGCATCTACATTCCAGCCAACGGATAGTCAAGTAGATGGTCAAACTTGGCATGATTTAGACATGCATAGAGTCTTTGATCAGCTGAACCATACACAGTCTAGTATTGGGGCAGAGGCCTTGTACCAGAAGATGCGTTTGATAAACTTTCAACCAGATGCATCTTTGCAGGAGTTAGAAGATTTCTTTGAACATCATCCGGATCTTCGTCTGAAGGTTCAGGTTGTTATGAACCAGTTAGGAAAAAAGAACCACAATATGGCTAGAAGTATTGTGGCGAATCCAGGGAAGCAAGATTCGAGGATTTATCTTTCTCTCTATATTTTTTTAGCGTGTTTGCCAGTCCTCTCTCTTTTCTTTCTTCCGTTTTTTCAAATTCAAGCCATGTCAGTCTTGATAGCGAGTGTGACGTTTAATATCATTTTTTCGAGCATTCGGAATTGGTCGAATAAAATGCGCTTGGATCAAGTTAGTTACCTGGTTCGCATCTTTGCTTCAGCGGAAAAGTTGAGCCGTCTAGCGCTACCAAAACAAGAAGCCCTCAAACAGGCTATCCAACCATTTAAGAAGACGAAAGTCATTTCCAGTATCTTACAAAGTCCAACAGGAAGCTCCGAGATGGAAATTATCCTGATTTACCTTAATTTTCTTTTCTTAATTCCGCAGATTGCTCAAATCTATATCTATCAGCAAGTGAGGACTCATCAGAAAGAAGCTCAGGAAACAATCAATCTTTTGGGGGAATTGGAAGTAGCCATCAGCCTTCTACGCCATAAGCGTGATGGTAATTTGGTTTGTCATCCCAATTTTAAGGAAGAAGCTGGGATTAAAGGAAAGGGGATCTACCATCCTTTACTAGCGGATCCGGTTGCTAATGACGTCACTTTTGAAAAAAATATGGTGATTAGTGGGGATAATGCCTCCGGAAAATCCACTTATTTGAAAATGGTAGCCATTAACTGTATTTTAGCGCAGGGCTTGGGCTTCGCTTATGGTGACAGTTTGGAGCTTTCTTATGGACATGTCATGACCTCTATGGATGTCAGCGATGATATCGAGGTTGGAGATAGTTATTTTATTACAGAGAGCAAAACGATCCTCCGAATGATTGAGAGTCTGGAAAAGTCAGGTTTTCATTATTTCTTTATTGATGAACTCTTTAAGGGAACCAATACCATTGAGCGAATTGGCTCTGGCTTAGGGATTGTCCGCTGGCTATCGAGACACAATTGCCTGTATATGATTTCAAGCCATGATATTGAGCTAGTTGCGGCATCTGGTGCAGTCAATGATAATTATCATTTTGACAGTCGCTATGTTGACGGGAAAATCGTCTTTGATTATCAGATAAAGCAGGGAGCTGCAGTAACGAAGAATGCGGTCAATACATTAAAAAGCCTTCATTTTCCTTCAGAAATCACTCAAACTTCCCAAGAATTAATTGGACAATATGAAAAGACAGGGAAATGGTCTTTGAATAGAATGTTGAGTGATAAAGAGGAAGGTTGCTAGGCTTTATCAGACCTTCTGTTGTAAAAAATTAAAAGCACATAAAACGCAAACTTCACTTGTGTTTTATGTGCTTTTATTGTTTGATCTATTGGTTATAGACAAGCTTTTCGGTATTGGCTTGGAGTAACCTGATAGTATTTCTTGAACTGGCGATTAAAGTTTGAGAGGTTGTTGAAGCCGGATTGGCTCGCGATATCAATGATTGCCAGATCGGAATGCTGGAGGAGATGGGCTGCTTTTTTCAGTCGATATTGAATGATGTACTCCATACAAGAGATCCCTAATTGTTTCTTAAAGAAATTCATGAAGTGGGTCGGGCTAAAATGGCACAGCTCTGCCAAATGCTCGATCATGAGCTCCTCTTGGTAATGGTTCGAAATATGGTCGAGGACCAAACGGATTTTTTCTTCTCTCCGGTAAGCGTCCGTTGAGAACTTCTTCTCGACGATATAGTTGTGAGAGAAGAGGAGATAGAGGAGTTCATTGAGCTGGGATTTAAGTCGGAGTTCATAGTAGGGGCCTTGTTCTCTTCCGTTTGCCATACAGGTTAAGAGGCTCTGTTTGATTTCTTCGAAACCGGGTGATTGGGCTTGAATGCGTCGGACGAATTCAAAATCCCCATTGTGGAGGGGTTGTAAATATTTTAGAGTGGCGATATTTTTATGGGTAATCCCAATCAGGTCCAGATTAAAATGCAGGACATCCATAGTATGAGAAGAACTCTGGATGGGGTGGATGGAGTGAAGGGCATTGGGTCGGATCAAAATAATATCACCAGGCTGACTATTAAAATATTCATAGTCGATATGGAACTGAGCAGTCCCTTCATTGACATAAATAATCTCAATATCGGTGTGCCAGTGAAATAAGATATCTGGCTGTCCATTTTGGGTTCTAATTTGTCTGATTGAAAAAGGGAAATCGCTGTTGGTAAAGGATGTTTGGCGGTATAAGGTCTTTGTGTTCATGCCTACCTCTTAGATCTTTTTCGGGAGTAGCAGACGTTTTTACCAGGTGTGTGAAAGGGTCTGCTAGTTACTCATACAGGGAAAATCTACTATCTATATTATAATAAAATTGGACCAAAAATTAAAGAGGATTCGGTGGAATTTCTTAAATTTTAAGGAAGGAGGAGAGGGGCGATTTATGGGAGAGAAGACTCCAAAATGATGAGGGAATGGTGTATAATAGGGGAAAGATGGAAAGAGGTGGCGGTATGCTACAAATGATTGCGACAGATATGGATGGCACTCTGATGGACGAGCAAGGAGAAGTAGATCATGGGCGTTTGAGTCGCATCTTGGATCAGCTAGACCAAAGAGGGATTCCCTTTGTCATTGCGACAGGGAACGGCTATAGCCGTATGGCTCATGTATTGGGAGACTTGAAAGATCGCGTCACCTTGGTGCTGGCCAATGGGGCACGGATATTAGAGAAGGGGAAGCTCATCCGAGAGTGTAGCTGGCCGGAAGAGCTGGTGCAGGAGGTCTTGCGTTATCTAGAAGGCCAAGAAGAAGAACTCCACCTGGTCGTTAGTAGCTTATCGGGAGGCTATGTCAAGAAAGGAACAGAGTTTCCTCTTTTAGAGCAATTGATGACGCCGGAGTTAGCGGCTGCTTTTTACAAACGGATGCGCTTTGTGGATGATTTGGTCCATGAACATGGCGAGCAAGTTTTGAAGTTAAGTGTCGTCACGGAGACTGAAAAAGTCGAAGATTTTGTGCAAGAGCTGCGAGAAAAGTTTGGAGAGCGCCTGCTTCCTGCAGCTAGTGGCTATGGGGCCATTGATATTCTGCAACCGGGTGTCAATAAGGCTACAGCCATTCAATTCTTAGAAGAACGCTGGGACGTGGATGGTGGACACTTGATGGCGTTTGGAGATAGCCAAAACGATGTCGAGATGCTTGAGTTAGCGACCTATTCCTATGCAATGGAAAATGCGGATCCCCATGCGCGACAAGCAGCCCGCTATACGGCGCCTTCTCATCAGAATCAGGGGGTTTACGAAGTCATCGAAGCTTACTTGGATGGAAGGCTCAGCTTCGACTAGGACCTTATCCTACCTTGCACAGTTTCTACTATACGAATCGAAAGGAGCCTTTATGGCTGTACAATTATTGGAGACCTGGCTGTTGAAAGAACAGGCAAAAATACAGAAGAATTACCGAGAACTGAATCAAAATCCTTTGAGGGAACCCGATATTCTTTTTATAGGAGACTCTATCGTCGAATACTATCCCCTTCAAGAGTTGCTGTTGACGAATCAGTATATGGTGAATCGGGGGATTAGAGGCTACAAGACAGACCTCTTAAGAGAGCATCTAGATGCCCATATTTTCGGTCAAGCAGTGGACAAGGTCTTTTTACTGATCGGAACTAATGACATTGGCAAGGAAATGCCCCTGTCGGAAACCATTGATAACATGAGCATTATCCTGCAGGAGATGGTGCGGCTCTTGCCCTTGGCGCAAATCAAACTCGTTTCGGTTCTTCCTGTGAATGAGGGAGAGCCTTACAAGGGGACAGTCTATATTCGGACCAATCAGAAGATTCAGACCTTGAACCAGGCCTACCACGAATTGGCCCAAGGGATGATAAATGTTGAATTTATCAATGTTTTTGATCATTTGCTTGGAGAAGATGGTCAGCTCAAACCGGCTTATACAACAGATGGACTTCATTTAACAATTGAAGGATACAGGGTCTTGAGTAAGGCTCTTCAAAGAGAAATATAACCCATCCTAGCAAGGAAAATGATTTTCCAGCTAGGATTTTTTAATGTCTTCTATAAAACAGTTTGGGGGAACACTCTATTTTGTACTAATTCTACAACAAGCAAAAACCTTGCCCTTATGCGGTTTGTGACTTCTGTTATAAAATAGTTGGCAGAAACAGAACAGATATGTGCTTTGTGTTATGTAATAGTTCCAGGCATTCAGTGAGCATATTCTTATACAAGGACAATAAAACGTGATAAATTGATATAGTAAAGTTATTTGAAACGTTTTCACTCTTTGTCGAATTCAGTTCAAAGACTGACAATTATTTTTATTGAAGGAGAGTTATATTTATGACTCAAGGAAAAATTACTGCATCTGCAGCAATGCTCAACGTATTGAAAACATGGGGCGTAGACACTATCTACGGTATCCCATCAGGAACACTTAGCTCACTTATGGACGCTTTGGCTGAAGACAAAGATATCCGTTTCTTGCAAGTTCGTCACGAAGAAACAGGTGCTCTTGCAGCGGTTATGCAAGCTAAATTTGGCGGATCTATCGGTGTTGCAGTTGGTTCAGGTGGACCAGGTGCAACTCACTTGATCAACGGTGTTTACGATGCAGCTATGGATAACACTCCATTCCTTGCTATCCTTGGATCACGTCCAGTTAACGAATTGAACATGGATGCCTTCCAAGAATTGAACCAAAACCCAATGTACAACGGTATCGCTGTTTACAACAAACGTGTAGCTTACGCTGAGCAATTGCCAAAAGTGATTGACGAAGCTTGCCGTGCTGCCGTTTCTAAAAAAGGTCCAGCTGTCGTTGAAATTCCAGTAAACTTTGGTTTCCAAGAAATCGACGAAAACTCATACTACGGTTCAGGTTCATACGAGCGTTCATTCATCGCTCCTGCTTTGAACGAAGTTGAAATCGACAAAGCTGTTGAAATCTTGAACAATGCTGAACGTCCAGTTATCTATGCTGGTTACGGTGGTGTTAAAGCTGGTGAAGTGATCACTGAATTGTCACGTAAAATCAAAGCACCAATCATCACAACTGGTAAAAACTTTGAAGCGTTCGAATGGAACTACGAAGGTTTGACAGGTTCTGCTTACCGTGTTGGTTGGAAACCAGCCAACGAAGTTGTCTTTGAAGCAGACACAGTTCTTTTCCTTGGTTCAAACTTCCCATTTGCTGAAGTATACGAAGCATTCAAGAACACTGAAAAATTCATCCAAGTCGATATCGACCCTTACAAACTTGGTAAACGTCATGCCCTAGACGCTTCAATCCTTGGTGATGCAGGTCAAGCAGCGAAAGCAATCCTTGATAAAGTGAATCCAGTTGAATCTACTCCATGGTGGCGTGCAAACGTTAAGAATAACCAAAACTGGCGTGATTACATGAACAAACTCGAAGGTAAAACTGAGGGTGAATTGCAATTGTATCAAGTTTACAATGCAATCAACAAACATGCTGATCAAGACGCTATCTATTCAATCGACGTAGGTGACACTACTCAAACATCAACTCGTCACCTTCACATGACACCTAAGAACATGTGGCGTACATCTCCACTCTTTGCGACAATGGGTATTGCCCTTCCTGGTGGTATCGCTGCTAAGAAAGACAATCCAGATCGCCAAGTATGGAACATCATGGGTGACGGTGCATTCAACATGTGCTACCCAGACGTTATCACAAACGTTCAATACGACCTTCCAGTTATCAACGTTGTCTTCTCAAATGGTAAATATGCCTTCATCAAGGACAAATACGAAGACACAAACAAACACTTGTTTGGTTGTGACTTCCCTAATGCTGACTATGCGAAAATCGCTGAAGCTCAAGGAGCTATTGGATTTACAGTTGACCGTATCGAAGACATCGACGCAGTCGTTGCTGAAGCTGTTAAATTGAACAAAGAAGGTAAAACTGTTGTTATCGATGCTCACATCACTCCACATCGTCCACTTCCAGTAGAAGTACTTGAGTTGGATCCAAAACAACACTCAGAAGAAGCAATCAAAGCCTTCAAGGAAAAATACGAAGCAGAAGAACTCGTACCATTCCGCCTCTTCTTGGAAGAAGAAGGGTTGCAATCACGCGCAATCAAATAATCCTGCTCGTCGAAAATCAAATGTAAACTGCGTTATCTTCACCTTGCCGTACTCCAGTACTGTCTGCGGTTCTATGCCTTGTTTATACTTTGATTTTCTTAGAGCAGAACTTGAAAAGATCGGAGCTATCCGGTCTTTTTCTGGAGGATAGTAAATGAATTTAAATCAATTAGATATTATCGTTTCAAATGTTCCCCAAGTATGTGCTAGCTTGGAGCGTATCTTGGACAAAAAGGCGGACTATGTTGACCAAAGTTTTGCTCAGTTCACGATTGGCAGTCACTGTCTCATGTTATCCCAAAATCATTTGATTCCTTTGGAAAATTTTCAGTCAGGAATCATTCTACACATTGAAGTTGAAGATTTGGAACAGAATCAAAAGCGTGTGAAAGAATTAGGGATTGAGATTTTACATGGGCCAGTTGTAACTGATTGGGGAACCGAATCCCTGCTAGTAAGTGGCCCTGCTGGTCTAGTGATTGATTTTTATCGTATGAAATAGGAGGCGTGGTCATTTAACGTCAACCTTAGCTATTCTTAAAATAGAATTTGAGAAAATGAACTATAGAAAAGATCGGAGCCATCCGGTCTTTTTTATTAAAGACAAAATCTTCTTTGAAACTTTCCTTAGGTGAGTACGGACGTTAGGTGAAATTATCCAGTGGATGATTTCAGCAATCCAGGAAGTTCCATGACTAAATCAAGAT
>NZ_JAPJPF010000053.1 GCF_030825805.1 Streptococcus sp. | reverse complement strand
CGTGCTTTTGATGATGAAAATGTCATGCGGGAGCAAGGTCGTGAAGATGCTTTTGTTGATCCACTAGCAGACATTGATACTATTAACCTAGAGTTGATTTTGGCTGACCTAGAATCTGTGAATAAACGCTATGCGCGTGTGGAAAAGATGGCCCGTACGCAAAAGGACAAGGATTCCGTTGCAGAATTTAATGTCCTCCAAAAGATTAAGCCAGTTCTGGAAGACGGGAAGTCAGCTCGTACCATCGAATTCACAGACGAAGAACAAAAAGTTGTCAAAGGTCTCTTCCTCTTGACCACTAAACCCGTTCTTTATGTAGCGAATGTGGATGAGGATGTTGTTGGAGACCCAGACTCTATTGATTATGTGAAACAAATTCGTGAATTCGCAGAAACAGAAAATGCAGAGGTAGTGGTGATTTCTGCGCGTGCTGAAGAAGAAATTTCTGAATTAGACGATGAAGATAAAAAAGAGTTTCTTGAAGCCATTGGTTTGACAGAGTCAGGTGTGGATAAGTTGACTCGTGCAGCTTACCATTTACTTGGACTTGGAACTTACTTCACAGCTGGTGAAAAAGAAGTTCGCGCTTGGACTTTCAAACGTGGTATGAAAGCTCCTCAAGCAGCTGGAATTATCCACTCAGACTTTGAAAAAGGATTTATCCGTGCTGTAACCATGTCTTATGATGATTTGGTCAAATATGGATCTGAAAAGGCTGTAAAAGAAGCAGGACGCTTGCGAGAAGAAGGAAAAGAATATGTCGTTCAAGATGGCGACATCATGGAATTCCGCTTCAATGTATAAAGAGAATAAGTAAATAACCAAAAGGTTGGAAAAAAATTCCAGCCCTTTTGGCTTTTGAAAGGGAAAGTAAATGACAAAATTAATCGTCGGATTGGGAAATCCGGGAGATAAATATGTGGAAACCAAACACAATGTTGGCTTTATGTTAGTGGATCAGCTGGCGAAGTCTCTCAACCTCACTTTTTTACATGATAAGATTTTTCAAGCAGATGTGACCTCCACCTTTATAGATGGAGAAAAGGTATTTTTAGTCAAACCAACCACTTTTATGAATGAGAGTGGTAAGGCCGTACACGCGCTTTTGACCTATTATGGTTTAGAGGTGGAAGATTTGGTCGTTATTTATGACGACTTGGATATGGAAGTCGGCAAGATTCGTCTTCGTGCCAAAGGATCAGCTGGAGGCCACAACGGAATCAAATCAATTATCAACCATATTGGAACTCAGACCTTTAATCGCATCAAGATTGGAATCGGAAGACCCAAGCATGGCATGTCAGTAGTCCACCATGTCTTAGGGAAATTCGATCAGGATGATTATGCTACCATCCTCCTTGCTATCGACAAGTCAGAAGAAGCCCTTCGTTTTTATTTAAAAGAAGGGCAGTTTGAAAAAACAATGCAACAATACAATGGATAAATATAAGACACTGGTTGATCTATTTCAACAAAATAAAAATATCAGAAAATGGCAACAAGACCAACAAAAAAGAAGTCGCTCTCTTCTACTAGGACTGTCTTCGTCTACAAAAGCTATTACCATGGCGACAGCTGTCGAAGACGGACACAAGATCTTGGTCTTGACCTCTTCCCAAAATGAAGTAGAACGGCTCGCCAGTGATTTATTGGGATTATTAGGCGAAGAAAAGGTCTATCTTTTCCTCGGAGATGACAATCCTTTGGCAGAGTTTGTCTTTGCTTCCCAGGAACGAGTCTTTTCTCGTCTGGAAGCTCTGGACTTTCTTTTAGCTCCAGAAAAAGAAGGAATCGTCATTGCCAATGTAAGTGGTAGTCGTTTGCTCTTACCTAATCCAAAGACTGTCAGCTCTATGATTCAGTCTTTCTCTGTTGGGGAAGAACGAAATCTGACAGAATTGAAATATACCCTACTGGCTATGGGCTATCAAAAGGTTTCACAGGTAAGCCAACAGGGAGAGTTTAGTCTTCGAGGGGATATTGTAGATCTTTTTGAAGCCAGTCAAGATTTCCCTTATCGCCTGGAATTTTTTGGAGATGAGATTGATGGCATTCGGACTTTTTCTCCAGAGACTCAACGTTCACTAGAAAATCTAGATGCGGTAATAGTTCATCCAGTTAGTGATATGTTACTAACTAAAGATGATTTTCTAAGAGGACAGAAGAATCTAGAAAATCTGATTCAAAAAAGTCCTCATCCAGAGTTCAAATCCTATTTGACTGAGATACTCACAGAAGCGCATCACCAGCGTCTCCATGCAGATAGTCGAAAATTTCTCTCTCTTTTTTATCAGCAAACCTACACCCTTTTTGACTATCTCCCTAAACATGCTCCTCTTTTTTTGGATGATTACCATAAAATCATGGATCAGGAGGCGCGGTTTGATGTAGAAGTTGCTAACCTTTTGACAGAGGACCTACAAAAGAGTCGCTCTTTCGCTGAAGCCCAGTATTTTGCGGACAATAGCGCACTCTTACACACTTATAAACCAGCTTCTTATTTTTCAAATTTTCAAAAAGGCTTGGGAAATCTGCGATTTGATGCCCTCTATTCTTTTAACCAATACCCCATGCAGGAATTCTTCAGTCAGTTTTCTCTTTTAAAAGATGAAATTGACCGTTTCCGTAAACAAGACTACACAGTCATTCTTCAGGTGACAAGTAAACAAGGACTCCACCAGTTACAAGAGCACTTGAGAGACTACGGGATCCAACTGGATTATCTTGCACCCGATCAGCTTCATCCAGGACAGAGCCAGTTGATTATTGGTGGGTTGGCGCGTGGTTTCCACTTTGTGGATGAGAAGATTGTCCTGATTACAGAGACAGAAATCTTCCAGAAAAAGGTTAAACGAAAGATTCGTCGGCAAACTATTTCTAACGCGGAGCGGTTAAAAAACTACAATGAGTTGGAAAAGGGAGACTACGTTGTTCACCAGGTTCATGGAATTGGTCAGTATTTAGGACTAGAAACCATCGAAATTTCTGGTGTCCACCGAGACTATGTCTCCATCCAATATCAAAATGGAGACCGGATTTCTATCCCTGTGGATCAAATCCAGATGCTGTCCAAGTATGTTGCGAGTGATGGCAAACCTCCTAAAATCAACAAACTCAATGATGGTCGCTTCCAAAAGGCCAAACAAAAGGTCCGTCAGGAAGTAGAGGATATTGCAGATGATCTGATTCAACTCTATGCAGAGCGAAGCCAATTGAAAGGCTTTGCCTTTACTCCAGACGATGAGAACCAAGAAGCTTTTGATCAGGCTTTTCCCTATGTTGAAACAGATGATCAGATTCGCTCGATCCAAGAAATCAAGAAGGATATGGAATCTTCAAGCCCTATGGATCGCCTCTTGGTCGGAGACGTGGGCTTTGGGAAGACAGAAGTTGCTATGCGAGCGGCCTTTAAAGCTGTCAAAGACCATAAACAAGTGGCTGTCTTAGTTCCGACAACGGTCCTAGCTCAACAGCACTATGCTAATTTCAAAGAACGTTTCGAGGCCTTTCCAGTAGAAGTTGATGTCTTGAGTCGTTTCCGGAGTCGTGCTGAGCAAAAAGAAACCTTGGAAAAACTAAAAAAAGGCCAGGTCGATATTTTGATTGGAACCCACCGTCTCTTATCTAAGGATGTGGAATTTGCGGATCTCGGTCTTATCGTGATTGATGAGGAGCAACGGTTCGGTGTCAAACACAAGGAAACTCTCAAGGAGTTAAAGAAAAAGGTCGATGTTTTAACCTTAACGGCAACGCCCATTCCTCGGACCCTTCACATGTCTATGTTGGGGATTCGGGATTTGTCTGTTATTGAAACCCCACCGACCAATCGTTATCCCGTTCAAACTTATGTCCTAGAAACCAATCCAACCATTATCCGAGATGCTATTCGTCGGGAGATGGATCGGGGAGGTCAGGTTTATTATCTCTACAACAAGGTAGATACCATTGAGCAAAAAGTTTCAGAGTTACAAGAATTGGTACCGGAAGCCTCTATTGGGTTTGTCCATGGACAGATGAGTGAGGTGCGGTTGGAAAACACCTTGATGGATTTCATTGAAGGTGAGTATGATATTTTAGTCACAACCACCATTATTGAAACAGGGGTGGATATCCCAAATGCCAATACCCTCTTTATTGAAAATGCCGACCATATGGGCTTGTCTACCCTTTACCAATTGCGAGGACGGGTTGGACGAAGCAATCGCATTGCTTATGCTTATTTGATGTACCGGCCGGACAAAACCTTGACAGAAGTTTCTGAAAAGCGTCTTGAAGCTATTAAAGGATTCACTGAATTAGGATCTGGTTTTAAGATTGCTATGCGAGATTTGTCTATTCGAGGTGCCGGAAATATTTTAGGGGCTTCTCAATCTGGTTTTATCGATTCAGTCGGATTTGAAATGTATTCACAGTTACTCGAAGCTGCTATTGAGAAGAAACAAGGAAAAGAGAAAAAACGCCAAAAAGGAAATGCAGAGCTCAATCTCCAAATTGATGCCTACATTCCAAGTGATTATATCTCCGATGAACGTCAAAAAATTGAAATTTACAAACGTATTCGAGAAATACAAGTTCAAGAAGATTATGAGCTTTTGCAAGACGAATTGATTGATCGATTCGGAGAATACCCTGATGTGGTAGCCTATCTCCTAGAAATAGGGTTTATCAAATCTTATCTGGACCAGGTCTTTGTTAAAGTGGTTGATCGAAAAGACAATCAACTAACGGTGAAATTTGAGCCAATTACCAAGCAACTTTTTTTGACTCAAGATTATTTTGCTGCCTTATCAGCAACTAATTTAAAAGCTCGTATTGCAGAAAGCCAAGGATTGATTGAATTAATCTTTGATGTGCGAAATAAAAAAGACTTCGAAATTTTAGAAGGCTTGCGACAATTTGGGGAAAAATTACTGGCCATCAAGCAGGAAAAAATGGAAAAACAAGACTAGAAAGAAAGATTTTACTAGGCTCTTTCTAAAAAAATGGTACAATAATACATTAGAGGTGATACGATGAGATTAGATAAATATTTAAAAGTTTCCCGCATTATCAAAAGACGTCCTGTAGCTAAAGAAGTAGCCGATAAGGGGCGCATCAAAGTCAATGGGGTCCTAGCGAAAAGTTCAACCGACTTGAAGGTAAATGACGAAGTCGAAGTTCGCTTTGGAAATAAGCTATTGACAGTAAAAGTGTTGGAAATGTTAGATAGCACCAAAAAAGAAGATGCGTCTAAAATGTATGAAATCATTCGTGAAACAAGGATAGAAGAAGATGCCTAAAAATATTGTACAAATGAATAATCGGTATATTCAAGACGAACATCAGCGTCAGAAATACCAGAATGAGGAGCGAAAAAAACAGAACCGTTTTATGGGTTGGGTTCTCATTTTAATTATTTTATTGTTTATTCTCCCAACTTATAATCTGGCTCAGAGTTACCAGACGCTTCAAAAACGCAAACAACAATACGTTCAATTGCAAGAACAATATCAGCAAACCCTTGAGGAAAAAGAATATCAAAAGGATATCGTAGAGAAGTTGAAGGATGACGAATACGCTGCAAAATATGCACGCGCAAAATATTCCTTCTCTAAAGATGGCGAATATATTTATACGATACCTAATTTATTACCGAAATAATGGAAAATATTGTAAAAACCGTTCAACAATTTCTAGAATATTCTGATACAAAATTAGAAGAGTTAGCTAAAAAAAATCAAGCCTTAAAATTGCAAGAAGAAACTCAGGAAAGGAGCAAGGATGAATAAGTTAGTTTATTGGATGATTTTTCCTACTTTCTTAGTCACCCAACCCTTATCTGATTCATCCCAAGTCCAAGTTCCACTGACTGCTGATTCTTCATACACTAGTCAAATAGGGACTCAGGATCATTTCTTTGTCTCCATCCCATCCAATCCGAATGTTTATCAGCCAATCGTGACCTATTCGGATCCAGAATTGCGTCAAAAAGCTGGGGAAATCAAACCTGATACTCCCTTTACTGTTGATCAATTGTTTGTGAATGACCAAGGGAAATCTGTTTTTAAATTATCGAATAAACAGTATGTAGTAGCTGATCAAGATCAAATTTACGAAGATTCGATTTTGGAATTAACAGAAGAAAAAAAGACCATGTGGCTGACATCCTCTTTTACAGTTTATGATCAACCCTTGGTAAATGGCGCAAAAAGCAAAAAAACAAGTCTGACTCCCTATAGTAAGGTTGAAATCACCAAGACTGCCAAAACTTTAAAAGGGACCTATCTAGAAATTTCTGGCCAGGGGTGGATTGCAAAAGATGAACTTTCTGCTACAGATAATCGGATGGAGAAAGTCCAAGAGATTCTCAATCAGAAGTACAACAAAGACGGAATTGCAGTTTACGTGAAGCAGGTGGATACTGGAAAGACTGCTGGGATACATGAAGATCAGGAAATGTATTCTGCTAGTATAGCCAAGCTCTTGTATTTGTACTATACTCAAAAAGAGATAAACGAAAACCATGTAGATTTGCAGACTCCTTTAAAATATACAAAAGAAGTCAATGATTATCCAGGAGCTTATGAACCGGAAGGCAGTGGAAGTATTTCAAAAACACCGGATGATAAGGAATATACCGTCGCTGATTTGATTAATCGGGTGGCAAAAGAATCTGATAATGTTGCGCAAAACATTTTAGGCTATTATGTAACGCATCAATCAGACAAAGAATTTCAAAAGGTGACCAATAAGATTGCAGGAAAAACGTGGAATGTAGAAACTAGAATGGCATCTCCAAAAATGGCAGGAAATGTCATGGAAGCTATCTACCAACAAAATGGTGGAATCATTGATGCTCTGTCAGAGACTCGCTTTGATGATCAACGAATTTCAAAAGATATCCCAGTCAAGGTCGCTCACAAGATTGGAGATGCCTATGATTTCCGTCATGATGTCGCCATTGTTTATACAGAATCACCATTTATTTTAGCTATTTTTACGGATCACTCTGATTACGAGACTATCTCAGCAATTGCCAAAGATATTTATGAGGTCTTACAGTAATGAAAGATAAATTTCTTCAGTTCTGTCTAAAGGAGGGGCTTTTTGAATCTCATCAAAAAGTCCTTTTGGCTTTATCAGGAGGGGTGGACTCCATGACCTTACTGGATTGGCTCTACCATTATCGGCACCAATTAGGAATCGACCTCGTACTTGCTCATGTCAATCATCACCAACGCATTGAAGCTGACCAAGAAGAAAGAGGAATTCGAGCAATAGCTGAAGCAAAACATCTACCGCTGAAGGTTGCCCATTTCTCTGGTCCTTTTTCTGAAAGCCAAGCTAGACAATTCCGCTATGATTTCTTTGAAAAAGTTATGAAAGAAGAAGCTTGTAGCGCTCTCGTCACCGCTCATCATATGGATGATCAGGCAGAAACGATTTTAATGCGTCTGATTCGTGGGAGTCGTCCACGGCATTTAAAAGGTATTCCTTTAAAACAACCATTTGGACAGGGTGTGTTGATCCGTCCCCTCTTATATTTCAAAAAAAAGGATTTTCCAGAAATTTTTCATTATGAGGATAAGAGCAACCGCTCCTTGGACTATTTCCGTAATCGTATCCGCCATCGTTATCTCCCACTGTTAGAAAAAGAAAATCCTCAAGTGACGAGTGCTTTGGTCAACTTAGGAGAGGATCTCAGTCATTGGCACCAGGCTTTAAAAGAGTTGACCAAAGATTTGAATCCACAAGATGTGACACAGTTTCAAAAGCAATCACCAGCTGTTCAGATTTATTTGCTGGAAGAGTATCTAGCTAGTTTTCCAGACTTGCAATTGAGTCGGGCACAATTTGAACAATTACATAGAATAGTAGTGACCAAGTCCAATACGCAACAAGTTCTAAAGAATGGTTATGAACTTTACAAAGACTATCACTATTTTGAAATTCGGAAAATCAGTCGTAGGACGGATGACCGAATGTCAGAAGTTTTGTTACAATTTGGAACCATAAAGACAGTAGGTGCTTATCGCTTTTTATTTGGAGTGGAACCAAGCGATTCATATATGGAGGCAATCCCACTTCCAAACAACCACCCAGTTTTTATTCGCCCCCGTAAAAGGGGAGATCGTATTCTGATGAACGGTCACCATAGAAAAATTAGCAGATTGTTGATTAACCAAAAAATCCCTTTAAATCAACGAAACAATCTGGTGGTTTTAGAACAAGATAAACAAATACTGGCTATTCCTGAAATTGCGATCAGTGATTTGAGTAAGGAATTAAAAAATGGTATAATGAAGCATACAATTTATATCCAGAAAATAGATAGGTAAAAAAGATGTTAGAACAAGATATCAAAAAGATACTCATTTCCCACGATGAAATCGTGACTGCAGCACGTGAACTTGGTAAAAAACTGACAGAAGATTACCAAGGGAAAAATCCGATTTTAGTAGGGATTTTAAAAGGGTCAGTCCCATTTATGGCGGAATTGATCAAACATATTGATACGCATATTGAGTTGGATTTTATGCTAGTGTCTAGTTATCATGGTGGAACATCAAGCTCAGGCGTGATTAATATCATCAAAGATATAGACCAAGACATTAAGGACCGAGATATTCTCTTTGTTGAAGATATCATTGATACTGGTAAAACTCTTAAGAGTTTGAAAGAATTGTTTGAAGGACGTCAACCAGCATCTGTTAAAATTGCTACCTTGTTGGATAAACCTGAAGGACGCTTGGTTGAGATTGAAGCAGATTACACTTGCTTTACCATTCCAAACGAGTTTGTTGTGGGATATGGTTTAGACTACGATGAAAACTATCGAAACCTTCCTTATATCGGAGTGTTGAAAGAAGAAGTGTATTCAAAATAGAGGAAACTAGATGAAAAATAACAAAAACAATGGTTTTGTCCGAAATCCTTTTCTGTACTTATTGATTATTGTAGCTGCTGTTACAGGTTTTCAGTATTTCTTTGCTGGAAATAGTATCGGACAAAGTCAGCAGATCAATTATACAGAATTGGTAAAAGAGCTTAAATCAGACAATGTCAAGGAAATTAACTACCAGCCAAACGGTAGTGTCATTGAAATTTCCGGTACTTATAACAAAGCAAAAACCAGCAAGGATGATACAGGGGTTCAATTTTTCACTCCAAGTCCAAGTAAGGTAACTCGCTTCACGAGTGTGATTTTACCGTCTGATTTGACTGTTCAAGAATTACAAAACTTAGCATCCGAACATAAGGCTGACATCACTATTAAACGGGAAAGCTCAAGTGGAATGTGGATTACCATTCTGACTTCAATCGTTCCCTTTGTGATTGTCATGTTCTTCTTCTTCTCTATGATGAATCAAGGTGGTGGCGGTGGCGCCCGCGGTGCTATGAATTTCGGCCGTAATAAAGCGCGTGCTACCAATAAAGAAGATATCAAGGTTCGTTTTTCAGATGTAGCAGGGGCTGAAGAAGAAAAACAAGAACTCGTTGAAGTGGTTGAATTCTTAAAAGATCCAAAACGCTTTACAAAATTGGGTGCCCGTATCCCAGCAGGTGTTCTTCTTGAAGGCCCTCCGGGAACTGGTAAAACCCTTCTAGCAAAAGCAGTAGCAGGTGAAGCTGGCGTACCATTCTTCAGTATTTCAGGTTCTGACTTCGTTGAAATGTTTGTCGGTGTCGGTGCAAGCCGGGTTCGTTCTCTATTTGAAGATGCCAAAAAAGCAGCACCAGCCATTATCTTTATCGATGAGATCGATGCTGTTGGACGTCAACGGGGAGTTGGCCTTGGTGGGGGAAATGATGAACGGGAACAAACCCTCAACCAGCTCTTGATTGAGATGGATGGTTTTGAAGGAAACGAAGGCATCATCGTGATTGCAGCCACCAACCGTTCAGATGTTTTGGACCCAGCCCTCCTTCGTCCAGGTCGTTTTGACCGGAAGGTTTTAGTTGGCCGTCCAGATGTAAAAGGACGTGAAGCTATCTTACGTGTCCATGCTAAAAACAAACCATTAGCCAAAGATGTCGACTTGAAACTAGTTGCCCAACAAACACCGGGATTTGTTGGAGCGGATCTTGAAAATGTCTTAAACGAAGCAGCTCTGGTAGCGGCTCGTCGCAATAAGAAGGTTATTGATGCATCTGATATTGATGAAGCAGAAGACCGTGTGATTGCTGGTCCATCTAAGAAAGACAGAACAGTTTCTCAAAAGGAACGCGAATTGGTTGCTTACCATGAGGCAGGGCATACCATTGTTGGTTTAGTCTTATCTAATGCTCGTGTTGTTCACAAGGTGACCATCGTTCCACGTGGACGTGCTGGTGGTTATATGATTGCTCTTCCAAAAGAAGACCAAATGCTTCTTTCTAAAGAAGATATGAAAGAACAATTGGCTGGATTGATGGGAGGACGTGTTGCAGAAGAAATTATCTTCAACGTCCAAACCACAGGGGCTTCCAATGACTTTGAACAAGCGACCCAAATGGCGCGTGCTATGGTAACGGAATATGGAATGAGTGAAAAACTTGGTCCAGTTCAATACGAAGGCAACCATGCTATGTTTGGAGCTCAAACGACTCAAAAATTCATTTCAGAGCAAACAGCATATGAAATTGATGAAGAAGTAAGAAGTCTTTTGAATGAAGCTCGCAATAAAGCGGCTGAAATCATCCAGAGCAATCGTGAGACCCACAAGTTGATTGCAGAAGCCTTGTTAAAATACGAAACCTTGGACAGTGTTCAAATTAAGTCATTGTATGAAACAGGTAAAATGCCAGAAGATACTGATTTAGAATTAGAAAAAGAATTTAAACCATTATCTTATGAAGAAATTAAATCTAAAATGGAAGAAAATAAGTAATAAACTCTATAGTCTTCTATAGTATTTAGAAGGAGCCGAAAATTTCGGCTCCTCAGATTGAAGATAAAGTCTTCTAAAAACTTTCCTTAGGTGAGATCGGACGTCAGCGAACTTCTAAGAAGTTCCATGACTAATTATTGAGCCTAAGGTCTCAATAATTCCGAGTGCCTGAAACTATTACGTTTCAGGCACTTTTCTCATGGCGGAAAAGTTTCTAATCTTCCTAAATGATTAAAAATAAAAGTAATTTTTTGAAAAGCATCTTGCTTTTTTATGTAAAACAATAGTTTGTCTACATTCAAGGGAGCCGAAAATTTCGGCTCTTTTTTTTCAAAAAAGTGTTGACAGATGAAAAAGAACTGATATAATAGAATACGTTGTAAAAATGGTCCGTTGGTCAAGGGGTTAAGACACCGCCTTTTCACGGCGGTAACACGG